>CALVRO010000001.1 GCA_944358655.1 uncultured Clostridia bacterium
GGCAGCGCTCTCGAAGTGCAGATCCATGGCGCCGCCTATTACCTCGTTGCCCAGAAAGAGCAGTATGGTTATGGCGAGCGAATAGGCAAAGGACACGCCCGAGCCGAGCGCGACGAGCGTATCCATGTTGGGCACCCTGCGTATGAGAGCGACGGCGCCGCGCGTGAAGTAGCTGTAGTTGACGCCTATGACGGCCGCCGCCAGAACAAGCTGATATACCGCAAACCAGCGCGCGTTGCCTAAGGAAGGATCCAAAAAGGCAGGTATGGGCGCGCCCCACATGTGGCCCATGGACACATACATTAAGGGGATGAGGATGACCACCGAAATTATAAAGCGCATGAAGAGGCGCCCGTCGGTATTTGAAGTTTTGGGCGCGGGGGCGTCGCCCTCCGCGTACACGCCGTAGCCGAGGTCGCGGACGGCCTGAAAGATAGCTTCCTCCGAAACCTTGCTCTCGTCGAAGTCGACCTTCATGCTCTTGCCCATAAGGCTGACCTCTATGCCGTTTACTCCCTCTATCCTGCCTACGGCGCGCTCTATGCCCGAGGAACAGGCCGAGCACGTCATGCCCGTGACAACGTATGTGTTTACCATAATATATTCGTCCGTAATGTTGGTTTACGCGGAAATTATAACCTAAGTTATGTTTTTTGTCAAGCAATTCCTATAAAAACGGTAGGAATTTATTGAGGGTGCAGCATACTGACCCTTGCGTGAAATACCGCAGACTGTGCGCGCCCCCATCCCACCCCTTGTCATTTCGCGCGGCCCTCTCACCCGCCCCCATTGTCATGCCGAGCAGCGCGCCGATATAGTTGGACACAATACGAGCATAAGCGCGCGTTGCCGAGGCATCTCTGCATGGACTTTAAAACAGTCCTACAAAGAGATCCTTCGCTGTCGCTCAGGATGACAATAGGGATAGAATATTAGTATATCGCCCTCTCCGACGGCGCGCGGCCGAATGGCCGCGCGCCGCCACCTCCCCATGGCGACGGGGAGGCTATAATAAGGATATATCGTATCTGAAAAGTAGCCCGGGAGATTTCTCCGTTTCGCACACTCCGTGTGCTTCAGTCGAAATGACAGGCTCTACCCGAGGAAATTTCTCGGCTACGCTCGAAATGACAGGCTCTACCCGAGAGGTGCGCGCAAGCTACTCCCCACCCCCTTGTCATGCCGAGCAGCGCGCTATAAAAGTCGGGCTAAAACCGAACGTGTGCGCGCGTTGCCGAGGCATCTCTGAATGGGCTTATATATAGTCGTACTATGAGATCCTTCTCTGTCTATGAGATCCTTCTCTGTCGCTCAGGATGACAATGGGGATTGAATAACAGAATTTCGCCCCCTCCGTCCGCGCGTGCACCGCGCGGGCACCTCCCCATGCGAAGGGGAGGCTATATTGCGGTAAAAATGTGTCTGAAGCGTAGCCGGGGAGATTTCTCCGTTTCGCCCGCCGCGCAAAGCGCGGCGGGCTTCAGTCGAAATGACACGCTATGCACAGGCAGGGCGCTGCGCTTATCCGAAATGACATATTCTGTCTGTCGGAGAAAAGCCGCCGCGTTGCGGCGGGAGCAAAAGGGCGCATGCGGAACGCATGCGCCCTTTTGATAATTCAAATATACCGATTGCCGAATTCAATTTTATATGCCGCAACACTCAGCTTTATTTGCCGCTATTTTGCGCCTTTTTGAGCTGCTCGTCTATGCCGTCGAAGAAGGGTTTGCAGTAGTTGGGCGCAAACTCCTCTATCCTCCCCCCGTCGGCCGCGGCCGTGAGGTTGAGGTCTACGGGCACCTTTAAAACGTTGGTTATGCCGTGCTCGAGCGCTATGGCGTCGGCCTTGCTCGGGCCGAACACCTCTATCTTCCGCCCGCAGTCGGGGCAGGCGACGTAGCTCATGTTCTCGACGATGCCGAGGATGGGCACGTTCATCATGGAGGCCATGTTTACGGCCTTTTTAACTATCATACCGACGAGATCCTGGGGCGTGGTGACTATGACTATGCCGTCGAGGGGGATGCTCTGGAAGATGGTCAGGGGCACGTCGCCCGTTCCGGGGGGCATGTCGATGAACATATAGTCGACGTCAGCCCAGATGACGTCCGTCCAGAACTGCAGCACGGTGCCAGAGATGAGCGCGCCGCGCCAGACGACGGGGGCCTCCTCGCTGTCTAAAAGCACGTTCATGGACATTATCTGCATGCCGCGCCGCGAAAGGACGGGAAGTATGCCCGCTTCGGTGCCCATGGCCCTTTCGTGCACGCCGAACATTTTGGGGATGGAGGGCCCGGTGATGTCGGCGTCCATTATTGCCGTGACGTAGCCCTTGTTCATGGCGGCGCAGGCCAGAAGGGCGCTCGTCATCGACTTGCCCACTCCCCCCTTGCCCGAGACGACGGCTATGACCTTTTTGATCTTGCTGAGCGCGTGGGGCTGCTTTAATAAACTTTTAGGATCGCGCGAGGAACAGTTCTGACTGCACGAGGCGCAATCGTGATCGCAATTTTCTGCCATAATTCAACTCCTTCGGCATATATTTTATGGCTTCGGGGGCAAAATGTCAAGTTATTTGCAAAGGCGCTTTAATTTACTTGCGTTGGCGGGCTTTTTCTGCTATAATATCATGGCTGCGCTAGGTGGGGAGATAGCGGTGCCCTGTACCTGCAATCCGCTACAGCAGGACTTACATGCTCTTCCCGGCCGTTGAGGTGGAAGGCCGCGCCGTATAAGGGGTGTTGATAACAAGGTCTCATGCAACCGTCAACTGCGAACCGTGTCAGGATAGGGATATAGCAGCACTAAACAGTCCCGACGGTGTGCCATGAGGTGGCTTTGCAGTAGCTACCTGTACGGTTTACGCTTCGGCCTCTGCGGACAAAAAGAGCTGCGCAGTTTTTTTGAAAGAGCGCGGCGCGCGACTTTACCTAAGTCGCGCGCCGCTTTGCTTTGCGTACATTTTTTGGCGCGCCGGCCCGGATGGGTCGGCGCGCCTCATTTTAAGCCTTGTTGAACATTATTCTTTCGGAATTGAACATTGCGCCGAGGGCGACGGCCAAAAGGGCGGCGCAGACGAGGTTGACGCACACCGCGGCTATGACGGGGCCGACGGCGAGCGCGCCCGCCATTACGGCCGAGATGCACAGCGCGCTGTTGAGCACGGGGATGAAGAACAGCCACAGGGGCGGGGCGGAGACAGTCATGGACACTACCGAGCAGATGACGGCGAGGATCATGACGGGCGCTATGAGGCCGTTGGCCTCCTTGGTGGAGCGGGCGTAGGCCGAGATGATGGCCAGCAGCGACACGAGCACGAGCACCGTAGAGAGCACTACGGCAAACAGGCTTATGTAGTCGGCGGGGCCGTAGACGGACAGGTCGAACTCGACGCCCGAACCGCCCAGAAGGTTGGGCAGCGAGAATATCAGCCCCAAAAAGCTTGAAAGGCCGCTGAGTATGCCTATTACCGACAGCGACAGTATCTTGCCCACGGCGAGATAGCTGCGCTTTACGGGGGTGACGAGCAGCGTTGCTATGGTACCCCTCTCCTTTTCTCCGGCTATAGATTCGAGCACGACGGCCACGCAGCCCGACAGCAGCAGCATTATCAGCACCATGGGCACGACCATGGAGAGCACCATGCCCGAGGCCGAGCCGCTCGGGGCGAGGTCGTACAGCCCTCCGCCCGCGTTGACGTTGAACACGTTGGCGAGCGACTGCTCGTAGCGATCGAGAAGGGCGAGTACTGCCGAATAGCCGACAGAGGAGGCCGAGGACGAGGAGTTGTAGTATATCTCGACGTTGGGGGCGTTCTGTCCCTCGGCGGCAGTGAGGTCGTCGAAATTTTCGGGGAAAACTATGTAGAGGCCGAGCTCGCCTTCGGCTATCATGGCCTTGGCCTCGGCGGGGGAGAGCTCCTCCTCCCTCACCTCCACCACGCTTTTTATGTCCTCTTCGAGCACGGAGGGCATGTTGACGACTATGGCCGTGGGCGTAGACGTTTCGGCGACGATATTTTCAAAGACGAGGCCGAGCGCCGAGTAGACGACGTAGAGTATGAGCCCGGGCATGAATATGGTGGTGAGCAGCAGACGGGCGTCGCCGAAGAAGCGGCGGAATTCCTTTTTTATTATCGCAAGTACGGCGTTCATGATACTCCCCCCTTTGCCTCGGCATACAGTTCGAAGAACACGTCCTCGAGCGGGCGGCCCTTGGTGAGGGCGGCAAGACTGTCTAAAGCGACGAGGCGGCCGTCGATGATGACACCCACTCTGTCGCACAGTTTTTCGGCGAGCGAGAATATGTGAGTGGAGAGTATTATGCTCTTGCCCTCGGCGCGCAGCTCGGAGAGATAGTCGGTGACCGTTTTGGCCGTGAGCACGTCGAGGCCGTTGGTGGGCTCGTCGAAGATGATGAAGTCGGGATCGTGCACCACCGACACGACTATGGAGACCTTTTGCTTCATGCCCGTGGACAGATTGCCCAGCTTTACCTCGGCAAACTTATCTATGCCGAAGCGGGCGAAGAGCGCCCTCTTGCGCGAGTCGCGCACGTCCTCGGGCACGCCGTGGAGGCCGGAGAAAAAGTCGAAGAGGTAGTTGGGGGTGAAGAAGTCCTCGAGCTTGAGCTCGCTGGTGAGGAAACCTATTCTGCCGCGCACGCCGCTCGGGTCGCGCACGACGGACACGCCGTCTATGACGGCGTCGCCCGAGTCGGGCTTTATGAGCGTGGCGAGCATGCGCAGCGTTGTAGTCTTGCCCGCGCCGTTGGGGCCGAGCAGGCCGAATATCTCGCCCCGGTTGGCCGTGAAGGAGATGTTGTCGACGGCGAGCTTGACCTTGTTGCCGCCCTCGAGCTTTTGCTGCTTTAAGGGCAGGCGGAAGGTCTTGGAGAGGCCGTCGACAGATAGGATGACGTTGTCGTTCATATGACCACCTTTATATTTTTGAGCGCGGGCACTTTTCCCCGCGTCCATTCAATTTTACTATACTACATGCCGCCGTGTAAAGTGTTTGGAGCATATTTGCGCCTCTACTTTGCGTTGACAGACAAGTTATTACATTTTTATTACATGCAACGGACGGTTACGGAGGCTTTAAAGACATACCGGACGGGAATAAAACGAACCTGATTTAAAGCGGGCATATCACCCCATCTACTGCGTTAAATACATTGGGAATAAGAGTTCGCTATTGCCTACAGGCTTTACCTTGTATCTAAAACGTTCTGCCCGCTTTAAATTGCTGCGCACCCTTAAATAGCGTATTTTGGGATGAATTGGCGTGATGACGAAGCAGCAATGCTCACTCGCATTGCAATGAGGAAGAACGACAAGGCGACCAAAAGCCGCATTTAAGGGCGGGTTCGTATTACTCCCGTCTGGTATAAATTAAAGGCGGCGCGCAAACGCAGTTTGCGCGCCGCATCGCGAGGCGGAAAAATTTTTTTTAAAGGACGCCCGTGCAGTAGAGAACTATGCACGCTATGGCGAGAAGGACGAGGTAGAGACTGAACCACTTGTAGTTGGCCTTTTTTATGGCGTTGACCATCACCTTGATGGCGAACAGGCCCGAGAGGGCGGCCACGACAAAGCCTATGGCTATGCACCAGCCGGCGTTGGGGCCCATGGCCTCGAAGGATACGGCCAGATCGCCGTCTATGGCGCCCTTGAGGAGGGACACGGCAAAGGAGCCGAGGATGACGGGGATGCTCATGAGGAAGGAGAATTTGGCCAAATCCTCCGACCTGCCGCCCGCCAACACGCCCGCGCAGATGGTGGTGCCGCTGCGCGACAGCCCCGGGAAGAGCGCCGCAACGGCCTGCGCGCAGCCCATGGATATGGTGGTGCGCCAGCAGAGGGGAAGCTCCTTTTCCCTATCCCTGCGCTTGGCCACTATTTCGGTGACGAAGAGCAGCACGGCGGTGAGCGTGAAGAACACGGCGAGCAGTATGCCTATATATTTGCTGCCGCCTATTACCTCCTCCGACCAGTCCATGAGCAGCACTCCCACGAGCCCTGCGGGTATGGTGGCCACTATGAGGTATAAGAGCGTTTTGAATGGCTTTTTGAAGAGGTCGACAATGTCGCGCCAGAAGAGCGCGCAGACGGCTATGAGCGTGCCGACGTGCAGGATTATGTCGAACAGCAGCCCGACATCCAGCCCCATTATGCCCTTGAAGAAGGCGAGGTGGCCGCTGGACGACACGGGAAGGAATTCGGTGAGCCCCTGCACGAGGCCCAGAACTATTGCCTGCCAGATTTCCATTTATATCACCCCTCTCACAGGCCGAGGAGATCGCTGTAGGCGTCCTCGAAGAGTTCGATGGAAGTTTCGCCGCCGAAGTTCTGGTTGATGACGAGGCGGTTGTTGGTGTCGACGTTTGTGAGTATGCTGTCCTTCATCCATGTGTAGTACATGTTCTGGAAGGTGCCCTCGGTGGTGACGTCCTCCACCGTCCACGAGATGTCGTCGCCGTAGACCGCGCCGCCCTCCCTTGAGAACGTGGCGGTGACGTAGATGACGTGCCAGCCGTAGTCGGCGCCGCAGACGTAGATTGTGCCCGCGCCCTCATCGACGGCGGCCTGAGCCGCATATTCGAATTCGGGAACGTAGTCGGTCTCGTAGGCCGATACCGAGTAGCCTATATAGTTGGAGAGCACGCCCGTGTCGGTGGTGTATGCGTACTGCAGCTCGTTGACGGCCGTGAGGGCCTTGTAGGCCGCGCCGTCCCTTATGAAGAGGGAGGAGAGCGAAGTGTCGCCTATCTCCACCTTGCCGGTGGCGTAGACAAAGCGCGAATAGTCTATCTTTCTGTCGGCCTCGTCGGGCTCGTCGGCCGTTTCGGCCGTGTAGTACTGCTCGGGCGAGGTGACGTCGTAGGCGTCGTTGTGGGCAATGGTAACGGTGTCGCCGCCCATTATATACTCGACGTACTCCTCCATTTCGGCGAGGAAGCCGTCGACGTCCATCTTGACGGGCGAGAGCGCGTAGCTCTTGTCGGCGTTCTTGGCGACGGTGCCGTTGTACGAGTAGAGGCCGGCGTACTTGTCGAGCTCGGCATACCTTGTGGAATTTTTGAGGTTGTCCTCGAAGAAGAGATAGTTTCTGCCCTCGCTCTTGCCGAAGTAGCCCTCCGTCCATCCTCTTGCGTCGAAGGAATAGTCGGTGGCGCCGTTGAACCATGCCGAACGCTGGTCGGTGGCCTGTATGCCGGCAAGTATGTCCTTGCGGGAGAAGTAGTACTCGGCCGAAGTGTCGGTGTTGTCGATATACAGGTTCTGCTCGGCGCTGAAGGGGAGCAGAATGTTATATACATACCCGAAGGTGCCGCCCTCGGTGCCTTCGGTGGCGGGAACGTAGAGTATGAACGAGGAATCGGAGAGCGAGCTCATGGTCGATTCGAAGGCGGTGGGGTCGTCGTTGGAGGCCTTGTCGTCCTCGAACTGGGCGGCGTACTGGGCCTTGAGGAAGGTGTACTCGCCGTCTACCACGCTTTCGACAAGCGCCTCCTGCTCGGCGGCGTAGCGCTCGTTGTACTCGTTGATGACCTGCTGCTGAAGCTGGGAGAGATATTCGTCCTGAATGTACGAAAGGCCCATTATGTCGGCGGCGTTTTCGCCCTCGAGGATGAGGAAGTTGTCGCGGAGGTTGGCCACGAACTGCGCATAGGCCTTGCGGCGGGTCTGCTTGGTGGTGCCCTCCACGGCGTCGTCCTGATACGCGCCGACGTAGTCCCAGGTATAGTGGTAGGCGTTGCCCTCGGCGTCCGTGCCCTCGTAGCCCGTGTAGAGGCCGTAGTTGAGGGTGCCGTCGTCGTTGAGGGGCAGGTAGTCCTCCACTTCCTCGCCCGCGCCGCCGGGGGTGGTGCGCGTTTCGGTGGACGTGGAATTGCCCTCCTCCTCGTCGATTATGGCCTGCTCGAGGGAATCGAGAGCGGAGTTGATGCTCGAATAGAGCGCGTAGCGCGCGAGCAGCACCCTGTCGCTCACCCTCTCCTCGTGTTCGGCCGTCTCGCCGCTGAGGAGGTATTCGTACCTCTCTATCTCGGTGGGCTTGGCCATGTACTCGGCGAAGAAGGAGGAATTTTCGGCCGTCTTCTGCCTGATGAGCTCGAGCGTGGCGTACTGCGAGATGACCGCCGTGCCCGTGAGGGCATCGACGAGAGAGTTGAACACCGAGGCGGCGGACGAGCTGTCGCTTATGGACGAGCCCGAGTTGTAGTAGGCGGCTATGAGATCCCTCTTTATAATGTCCTTCTGCGAAGATATCGCCGAAACATAGGGAGTGAGGCCGGCATCCTCCACCATTTCCGTCTTTTTGGAAATATCGACGGTGGCTATTACCTGGTTCATGTCCTCCTCGTTGCGGGTGGCGTTGCCGCATCCCGAAAAGGCGACGGACATGGTCAGCGCGGCGACGAGAGCGCCGCAGACAAGTACTTTACTTTTCATTGAGTTTATCTCCGAAAGCCGCGGGCGCGAGGGCGCACCGCGGGCAATAATACAATACTCATTCATTATACGATATTTGCCGTATTATAGCAAACAAATTTTAAGTATTTTGAGTGAAACTTGAGGCTAATTTTAAAAAATTTATCATTCCGCGCATGGTTTTTACGGGCGTTGAGGCGGGTTTGAACACAATGAGGGGCGCGCGGGCCATGGACAGAGTGACCTTGCCGGCGTATTTTTGAGCGGCCTCGGACAGCCTGCCGTCGCCCAAAGCGCTTATGCCGGGGAGCTCCAAAGAGCCGCCCTTTGAGTTGACGCTTATCTTTTTTACGTTGAAGCGGGCGGCGTACGCCTTTAGTACGGCTATGACGAGCAGGTTGAAAACCTCGTCGGGCATGCGGCCGTAGTTGTCCTCCACCGAGCGCAGCACGCGCTTGTAGTCGCCCACGGTGCGTATTTCGGCTATCTGCTTGTAGGCGTCGAGGCGGCCGGCGCTGCTCTCTATGTACCGCTCGGGGATGTAGGCCGTGGCCTTTATGTCGAGCTCGGCCGAGAACACGCTCTCGCCCGTCAGCTCCTCCTTTAAGAGTTTGGAGTACAGCTCGTAGCCCACCTTGTCCATGTGGCCGTGCTGTTCGGCGCCGAGCACGTTGCCCGCGCCCCTTATTTCGAGGTCGCGCATGGCTATTTTGAAGCCCGAGCCGAGCTCGGTGAACTGCATTATGGCCTTCAGGCGCTCGGTGGCGTCGCTCGTCATGACCTTGTCGGGCCTGAAGGTGAAGTAGGCCGAGGCGAGGCGGTCGCCCCTCCCCACCCTTCCCCTCAGCTGATAGAGCTGCGAGATGCCGAGGCGGTCGGAGTCGATGACTATTATGGTGTTGGCGTTGGGAAGATCTATGCCGTTTTCTATTATGGTGGTGGTGACGAGCACGTCCTTTTCGCCCCTGTAGAAGGAGAGCACGTTGCCCTCGAGCAGGTTTTTATCCATGCGGCCGTGGGCGTAGGTTATGCGCGCCTCGGGCACGAGCTCGCCCAGCCTGCCCGCAAACGCCGAGATGCTCTCCACCCTGTTGTACAGCACGAACACCTGACCCTTGCGGGAGATCTCCCTTATTACGGCGTCGCGGATGAGGGCGGGCGTCTCCTCCACCACATAGGTCTGGACGGGCAGCCTCTTCTGCGGCGGGGTGTTTATGGTGCTTATGTCCCTTATGCCCGCAAGCGACATGTGCAGCGTGCGGGGGATGGGCGTGGCCGTCATGGTGAGGCAGTCGACGTCGTTTTTTATGTGCTTTATCCTCTCCTTGTGCTCGACGCCGAAGCGCTGTTCCTCGTCGAGGACGAGCAGGCCGAGGTCGGCGAACTTTACGTCGGCCGACAGCAGGCGGTGGGTGCCTATGGCGACGTCGATATCGCCCGCGGCGAGCTGCCTGAGTACCCGCTGCTGTTCGGAGGGAGTGCGGAAGCGGTTGAGCTTTTCGACGCGCACGCCGAAGTCGGCAAAGCGCTTTACGGCCGTCTGGTAGTGCTGCTCGGAGAGTATGGTGCTGGGGCACATGAGGGCGGCCTGCTTGCCGCCGAGCACGCAGAGATATATGGCGCGCAGGGCGACCTCCGTCTTGCCGTAGCCCACGTCGCCGCACAACAGCCTGTCCATGACCTTGTCCGAGCACATGTCGGCCTTTATCTCCTGTATGCTGGCCAGCTGATCGGGCGTTTCCTCGTACTCGAAGGCGTCTTCGAACTCCTCCATCATGGCTGCGTGTTCGGGGAAGCGGAAGCCGACCTTGCGCGAGCGCTCGGCATACAGCTCCTTGAGGTCGAAGGCAAGTTTTTTTATCGACTGGCGGGCCCTCTCCTTTACCCTTTCGAACTCGGCGCCGCCTATCTTGGAGAGCGAGGGGCTGTCCTCGCCCGAATATTTGGAGAGTATGTCCATCTGCTCGACGGGGACGTACAGCACGTCGCCCCCACGGTATTCGATGGCTATGTACTCCTTGATACCGTCGGTAGTTTCTATCTTTTTTGTGCCCGTTATCCGCCCTATGCCGTGCTTTTCGTGCACGGCGTAGTCGCCCACCTCGGGCGAGGCGAACAGGTCGCCCCTGCGGCGGCGTATGCTGCGGCGCACGGGCTTGGTGTATATGTCGCCGCTGCCCACCACGGCCAGTTTGCCGTCGTGCAGCACAAAGCCCTTTGCAAGCTCCTCCGCACTTATGCACACTCCCCGCATGGCGGAGAGGCTGTCGGGGAGGGGATCGACGGGGATAAATTCGCCCATGAGCGCATCGGCGAGCTTTTCCTCCCTCTCGACGCTGCCCGTGAAGATGAGCACGCGGTAGCCGCCCGCCCGCCAGTTCTTTATGTCCTGTATGAGCGAGGGCACCGAATTGAGATATGACGGCGTGGGCGTAGAGCGCAGGTTGTAGGTCTTTAAGGGTCTGAAGAACTGCGTGGAGGCCGTGAAGGTCTGCAGAGCGAGATTGCGGAAGGCCGAGGCGCGCGATATGAACTGCTCGGCCGTGAGCAGCTGCAGGCGGGAGAAGGCGAAGGCCTCGCCCCCCTCCTTGAGCCCCCTGTACCTCTCGGCGTGCTCTCGGGTGATGGCGCCCAGCCTGTCCGAAATGGTCTTGCACTCGTCGTACACCACCAGCGTATCGGGGGGCATTATGTCGAATATGGTGCGCGCGCGGGAGAGCAGGGGCATGACGAAGGCCGCCCCCGCAAAGGCTCCGCCCGCCGACAGCTTCTGGACTATCTCGTCGGCGATGGCGCGCGAGCGGGCGTAGGCGCGCTCGTCGGGGCAGTCCTTCAGTCCCGCCCTGAGCGCGGCCTCTATCTTGGATATGTCCCCCTCCTCAACAACGCAGTCGGTGGCGGCTATGACGCAGACGCGGTCCGACTCCTCCCCGCGCTCGCCGCTGACAGCGGAGTACGGGCGGATGCGCTCTATCATGTCGCCGAAGAAGTCTATGCGCACGGGGTCGTCGGCGCCCACCGGCCAAATATCGACTATGTCGCCGCGCATGGCGAAGGCGCCCGCGCTCTCCACAGAATATTCGCGGGTATAACCCATTGCCACGAGGCGGGCGGGCAGAGAGGCGAAGTCGAGCTCCTCCCCTTTTACGAAGGTGATGCAGTCGATGCGGTCGGGCACGAGCTGCAGCGCCGACTGCACGTCGCACACCACTATCTCCGCCCCCGAAAACAGGGCGTGAAGGGCCTTGAGCCGTTTGAAGAGCGCGTCGCGCGAGAGGGCGTCCTTGTAGAGCAGCACTTCGTCCTTGGCGACGAGGTGGGCGCACCTTCTGCCCGACAGCGTGCTTATGGCGGCAAAGGCCTTTTCCGCCGCGACGTGGTCGGGCGCAATGTAGAGCACGCTGCCCTCCATCAGTCCTGCAGTTAGATATTTTTGACTATCGGACAGGCCGAAAACCGCCGTCGGAGTACCGAGGCGGACGTCGCTTGCAAGGGCGGGAAGATCGCCCCCTAAGTTGTCGCAGGTGAAGAACTTGGGTGACATGGATGGTTGTGGTACGAGTAGATATGTTGCCTTCGGCAACTCGATATGCCCTTTTCAGGGCTCGATATGGCCGCGCAAAGCGCGGCCTCGATATGCGGCGCCATTGGCACCGCGTTGCGGTAATTTATAAAAAAAAGACCTCTCCGTCCGCGCGTTCACCGCGCGGCCACCTCCCCATGCGAAGGGGAGGCTATAATAATGATATATCGTATCTGAAACGTAGCCCGGGAGATTTCTCGGCTACGCTCGAAATGACATGCTCTACCCGGGAAGATTTTTCCGCTTCGGCTTTGCCTCGAAATGACATGCTTTAACCAAAGGAAGGGTTTTCCCGATAGAAATGGCGGGCGGTCAGCCGTTGAAGCGCGTCATGACCAGCTCGGTCTTTTCGCCCTTGGCGAGGGCGAGGGCCGCCTCCGCCGCGCGGCCGCAGGCCGAGATGAACAGCTCGTAGTCCTCGGGGCGGACGTTGGCGAGCACATAGTTGATGAGAGGTATGTTGACCTCGCTGTCGCGGATGCCTATGCGGATGCGCACGAAGTCGGTGGAGCCGATCTCCGAAATTATCGAGCGCATGCCGTTGTGCGTGCCCGCGCTGCCCGAGGGCCTTATGCGCACATGGCCCTTGGGGAGGTCGTAGTCGTCGTAGATGACTATGAGGTCGGAGGGCGCCGCCCTGTGCTTGGCCAGCAGCTGCTTGACCGCTCTGCCCGAACAGTTCATGTAGGTGAGGGGGCGGGCGATGACTACCTTTTCCCCTCCCACGTTGGCTTCGGCGCACACCGCCTCGCACTCCTTTTTTTTGAACTTGACGCCCAGCATTGCGGCGAGGTCGCCTGCGGCCGTCCAGCCCATGTTGTGGAAGGTTTTTAAATATTTATCCTCGGGATTGCCGAGCCCTACTATTATTTTCATGTTTTTTATGCGGTGAAAGTGTATCTGAAGCGTAGCCCGGGGAGATTTCTCCGCGCGCTCGGCCTTCGGCCTCGCTTAGTCGAAATGACATCCTTATAGTCGGGGAGATTTCTCCGCTACGAACGCTAAAGCGTTCTCCGGTCGAAATGACATGCTCTGCCCGAGGGGAGAGGCTGCGCACCCCTCCTCCCACACCCCTGTCATGCCGAACAGCGCGCCATGATTGTCGGGATAAAACCAAGCGTGTGCGCGCGTTGCCGAGGCATCTCCCGCGGAAACGAGCAGCCATACAGCGGTGCAAAAAACGGGGCGAGGCGCCCCGTTTTATCAGTCGTAAATTTTGGAGATGGAGCGGTCGAGATAGACGTTTTCTATCGCGGCGGCGAAGATGGATGCCGTGGAGATGATCCTGAACGAGGGGAGCATCTTTTCGGGCGGGATGTTTATTGTGTCGAGAATGGCGAGCTCGGAGATTGGCGAAGCGGCCAGCCTTTCGACGGCGGGGCCCGAAAGCACGCCGTGCGAGCAGCAGGCGTATATCTCCTTGGCGCCCGCGTCCTTTAAGGCCTTGGCGCCCTGGACTATGGTGCCGGCGGTATCTATCATGTCGTCGACCATAAGGCAGTTTTTGCCCTCGACGTCGCCGATGATGTTCATGACCTCCATTACGTTGGCCTTGGGGCGGCGCTTATCGATTATGGCCATTTTGGCGTCCATGCGGGCGGCGACCTTGCGCGCCCTTGCCACCGAGCCGATATCGGGAGAGACGACGACGAAGTTGTCGTCTACCTTGGGTTTGAAATAGTTGTAGAGAGTGGGCCCGCCCATGAGGTTATCGAGGGGAATATCGAAGAAGCCCTGGATCTGGAGGCAGTGGAGATCCATTGTGAGCACCCTGTCCGCTCCCGCAGAGGTGAGAAGATTGGCCACAAGCTTTGCCGTGATGGGCTCGCGCGAGCGCGCCTTTCTGTCCTGACGGGCATAGCCGAAATAGGGGATGACGGCCGTTATTCTGCCTGCGGACGCCCTTCTGGCGGCGTCTATCATGATGAGCAGTTCCATTAAATTGGTGTTGACGGGGTCGGAAGTCGACTGGATGAGAAATACGTCCTTGCCGCGGATGGTTTCGTCGTAGCGGGCGTAGATCTCGCCGTCGGAGAAGTGCGTGAGCTCCATCTCGCCGAGAGAGGTGTTGAGTTTTGCCGCGATCTTTTCGGCAAGGGGTATGTTGGACTTGCCCGAGAAGATCTTGATTTCGCTGCCGTGATTGATCATTGGGGATTTGCCTCCGGTTTTTCATTCGTAGACGGAACGCGTTCCGCCCTGCAACGTTGTAATAAAACTGTAATTTAATTGTATAATTTATGCGGTATAAAGTCAAACCGAATGACGGCACAGTTCAAATGAAAAATTTTATTGTGAAATTTTTTCCTTTTTTGCTTTTTCGCGCGCACGCATCTCGGAGAAGAAGGCGGAGAGTATGGCCCTGCACTCCTCCTCCATTACTCCCCCCTCCACCTCCACCTTGTGGTTGAGAAGGTTGGCGTTGGCTATTTCGTTGGTCAGCGAGCGGCCCTTGTCCTCGTACGCGCCGAAGTACACCTTGCGTATGCGCGCGTTGAGCGCGGCGCCCATGCACATGGGGCAGGGCTCGAGGGTGACGTAGAGGTCGCACTCGGGTATGCGCCAGCTTCTGAGCTTTTTGCAGGCCTTTTCTATGGCCTCTATCTCGGCGTGGGCGGTGGCTATCTGGCGGCCCGTGCGGCGGTTGTGGCCGCGCGCTATCACCTTGCCATCCAGCACCACCACGGCGCCTATGGGCACTTCGCCCTCCCGAAAGGCTTTCTGAGCGCACTTTAAGGCGCTCTTCATGAACTTATTTTCCATAATGTAAAAAGAAATACCTGAGCGCGGAGCGGCACTCTGAAATGTCGGCGAGGCGGCATATCGGGTGAGAGAGCCCGTCCGAGCCGCACTCCACCGTGTAGGCGGGTATGCCCAGCTTTTGTATGCACCAATCCTTGTATCCGCCCGCGCTGCCCTGCGTGAGCTTTATTTTATAGCCCGTGGCGGCGGCCAGCAGCTCGGCGCCGCGCCTGTCGCCCCCGCCCTTAAACTGCCAATACACCTCCCCTCCCTTTGTGTGAAAGGAGAAGGTGACGAAGGGCCTTACCTTGAGCGTGAACGCCGCCAGGGCCCTGCTTTCGCTCTCCGAAAGGGGCTCGGGGCCTATGTAATTGCTGCCGCCCGGCGTGCGGGTGTTGAGCGCGCCCTTTCCCCACTCCGCGTCGAAATTGACGTTGAGATCGACGCCGCGCGCGTTGGCCTTCCACATAGGCAGGCAACTCTGACTGATGACGGCGCCGTCGGGATTGACGAGGGGGACTATCCACCCTCCGCAGGCGGCGGGACGGGCGAGGTGGGCGAGCGCGAGGCGGGCGGTTATCCACTCCCTGCCGTGAATGGCGTATGTAGAGATATACTGCCTGCCGTACACTTGGCCGGCGTGCATGGCGACTATTGCCCTGCCGCGCAGCGAGTAGCCTATTACGCACTTGGGGCCCTTGTAATTTTTGTAAAACGACAGCACTTCCTCGTATATCACAAGGTTATTATATTCGCGCCGTCACTTGTGATATTCCCCTCCGCCGTTTATCATGAAGGCGCGGTAGAGCTGTTCGCAGAGTATGACGCGCATGAGCTGGTGGGGAAAGGTCATGTCCGAAAAGGACAGCCTGACGTCGGCCGCGGCCTTGACGGAGGGGTCGAGGCCCTCGGAGGAGCCTATTATAAAGGACATGTTCCGACCGCCGTCGACGTAGCCCTTAATAAGGGCGGCGAGGCCCTCGCTGGACAGCTTTTTGCCCTCGACGCAGAGGGCTATCTTTGCGCCCTGTGCGCGCTTTAAGATGGCGGGCGCCTCGTCGGCGGGATGCCTGCCCTCGGGCAATTCGATGACCTCGGCGCGGCAGAAGCGCGAAAGGCGCTTTAAATATTCGGCGACGGCGAGGCGGAAGAAATCCTCTTTGAGCTTGCCGACGCACACTATGTTTATCTTTATCATATCAGAACAGACCTGCTATCCACACTATTGCCATGACCGCTATGCCCGCTCCTCCCCAGATAAAGAACTGCCCGACCTGCCCCTTTTTTGCGGGAAAGGAGGGCGCCTTGCGTGTGAGCAGCCATACAAGACCGCCTGCGAGAGAGAGCGCGGCAAGAGCCGTTATCGTGCCGACCGCCCAAGCGGGGGCGGCGAGAGCGCCTTCGGAGTTGAGAGCGCCCAAACCGGATAGGACGATTATGGCGCCGTTGTTGATAAAATGGGCGAGGACGGAGGGCAAGGCCGAGCCCGAACGGGCGGCCAGCAGGCCGAACACGCACCCGCAGGCGAACTGGTAGAGAGTCTGCTCGACCGAGCCGTGATAGAGGGCAAAGACAAAGGCGGACAGCAACACGGCGCGCCAAGTGCCCGCCCCCCTTTGCGCCTCGCCGAAGATGACGTGGCGGAATAAAAGCTCCTCGCACACGGCGGGCAGCAGCGCTATGACCAACAGGCCGACGGGCATGCCCCATCCTTCAAAGGACGGCAGCGCCGACTGCGCGGGCGAGTAGCCGAGAGCCTCGACGAGCCGTATAAACAGCGTATTCAGGGGGGAGAGCGCAAAGAGCATTCCGAAGGCGCAGAGCGCCGCGGCGACATAGTATTTTGCGCCGCAAGCCTTTGGGAGAAGGTAGGACGGCCGCTCGCCGAAGAGCGCGCACGCGAGCGAGACGGTTGCGGCTATGGCGAGGGGCGAACAGATATACGAGAGATAGGCGGCTCCGTCGCCCGCAAGGCCGCAGCCCGATATTATCGCCGCGACGACGGCGCTTATAAGCGCGAACAGGCAGACGGCCGCGCTGTACGCGGCGCCCGCCCTGCGGCAGGGGGCGCAGTCGCCCGAAAAGTATTCCATATATCCATTATACAGCAAATTTGAGGTTTAGCAAATTAAATGATTTACTTTTGCGATAAAATGTACTAAAATTTTAGGCATGAGAACGTTAGACACTAAGATAATAGAGGATGAAATTTACCGCCTCGCCATGGACGCGGGCGTCTGCCTTACCGATGGCTGCAAAAGGGCCATGTACGCCGCGGCCGAGGCCGAGGACGAGGGCGCGGCAAAGTTTGCCCTCGGCGCGCTGTGCCGAAACTTCGAACTCGCCGAGAGCGAGCGGGTGCCCGTCTGTCAGGACACGGGCATGGCGATAGTAATGCTGGAGATAGGGCAGGAGGTGTATCTGTCGGGCAAGCCGCTCGCCGCAGCCGTAAACGACGGCGTGAGGCGCGCCTATGCCGACGGGTACTTCAGAAAGTCGGTGTGCGACCCCCTGACGAGGGTCAACACGGGCGACAACACCCCCGCCGTAATACATACCGAGATAGCCGAAGGCGACAGAGTGCGCATAACCTACATGCCCAAGGGCTTCGGCAGCGAGAACATGAGCAGGGTCTACATGTTAAAGCCCGCGCAGGGCGCCGACGGCATAGTTGACGCCATAGTTGAAACGGTAAAGCTGGCGGGCTCGCGCCCCTGCCCGCCCGTTATCTGCGGCGTGGGCATAGGCGGAAGTTTTGACACCTGCACTTTTCTTGCAAAGCGCGCCCTTGCGCGCGGCGTGGGAACGGAGAGCGACAGGGCGGACGTGCGCGACATTGAAAGGCGGGCGCTTGAGAGGATAAACGCCCTCGGCATAGGCTGCCAAGGGTTCGGCGGAAAGGTGACGGCGCTGACCGTTAACTGCATGTGGGCCCCCACCCACATTGCGGGGCTCCCCGTTGCGATAAACATTCAGTGCCACTGCATGCGCGCGGGCGAGAGCACCCTGTGACGAGAAGGAGATCAAAATGAAGAAACTTAAGCTTCCCCTTACAAGTAAGGAAATTAAGGAATTGCATGCGGGCGACAGCGTTGAGCTGACGGGCGTCATACTCACCGCGCGCGACTGCGCGCACAAGCGCATAAAGGAGATGAGAGAGAAGGGCGAGACTCTGCCCTTTGACATTGCGGGCGCCTACATATACTACGCGGGGCCCTGCCCCGCAAAGCCCGGAAGGGCTTCGGGCAGCTGCGGCCCCACCACTTCGGCGAGGATGGACGCCTTTGCCCCCGACCTTCTGGACGCGGGCCTCGGCGGCATGATAGGCAAGGGCGAGATGAGCGACAAGGTGAGAGAGGCGATAGTGCGCAACCAAAAGGTCTACTTTGCGGCCATAGGCGGCGCGGGCGCGCTGTACGCCGAGTGCATTAAAAGCAGCCGCTGCATTGCCTTTGCCGACCTTTTATCCGAGGGCGTTTACAGGCTGGAAGTGGAAAACTTTCCCGCCGTTGTGGCCTTCGACTGCCACGGCGCAAGCATTTACGAAAAATGATTGACAAACAAAAAAATTGAAGGTATAATATTTTTAACGGCTGTGACCGGGACAGACGATGACTAAAGCGGACAAAAAAGAGAGAGCGCCCCGAAGGCTGAAAGGCCGCTCTGCCCGTTCAATCGTTATTCACCCGCGAGCCGGACGGGCGAAAGGCAACGAGTAGTCCGCCCCGTAAGTTCCGCGTAAGTGAAAGCAAGAGGCCGTAAGGAATACCTTACGGTGAAACCGGGTGGTACCGAGTGAGTTTACTTTAAAAAACTTTCTCCCCGCACTTTTTAAGTGCGGGGAGTTTTTTTTGGAGAAAAAAAAGATGATCGAACAAAAAATAGAAGAGCTGAAAAAGAAGATAGACGAGCTGGCCAAGGGCATTAAGACGAGCAAATCTTTGGGCGAGCTCAAGATGGCCTTTTTGGGAAAGCAGGGAGAGATATCCGAGCTGATGAAGGGCATGCGCGACATGCCCAAGGAAAAGAGGCCCGAGGTAGGCAAGATAATAAACGCGCTGCGCGACTGGGCCAACGAGAGGTTCGACGAGCTGGACAAGGCGGTTAAAAAGGCCGAGCTCGAGCAGCTTTACAAGACCGAGAAGATAGACGTCACCCTGCCGGGGCGCAGGCAGAGCACGGGCGCCTACCACCCCAACACGCTTGTAATAGGCGAGCTTGTAGACATATTCTCGGGCATGGGGTTCGAGGTGTTCGAGGGCCCCGAGATAGAGAACGACTACTACAACTTCACCGCCCTCAACACGCCCAAAGATCACCCCGCGCGCGACATGCAGGACACCTTTTACATCACCGACGAGCTGCTTTTGAGAACGCAGACCTCGGCGGGGCAGATTAGGGTGATGGAGAACAAGAAGCCGCCCATAAAGATACTTTCGCCCGGCAAGGTTTACCGCAGCGACGACGACGCCACCCACTCGCCCATGTTCGGGCAGATGGAGGGCCTTGTTGTTGACAAGGGCATAACTCTGTGCGACTTAAAGGGCATGCTTGACGAATTTGCCGCAAAAATGTTCGGCGACGGAGTTAAGACGAGGCTGAGACCCTCCTACTTCCCCTTCACCGAGCCTTCTGTAGAGGTGGACGTAAGCTGCTTCGAGTGCGGCGGCAAGGGCTGCAGGCTGTGCAAGGGCACGGGCTGGATAGAAGTGCTGGGCGCTGGCATGGTAAACAGGCGCGTGCTCGAGGGGTGCGGCATAGACCCCGACGTGTACACGGGCTTCGCCTTCGGCATGGGCATAGAGAGGATAGCCATGCTGAAGTACGGCATCAACAACATGAAGCTGCTGTTCGAGGGCGACGTGCGCTTTTTGAAGCAGTTCAAGGCGTGAGCACCGAAATTACGGCGAAAGGAGAAAGAAGATGAAAATTCCTTTAAGTTGGCTTAAAGATTATGTGGATATAGACGTTTCGGCCGAGGAACTGCAGAAAAAGCTGTTCGGCTGCGGGTTTGAAGTTGAGGAGCTCATAGAGGTCGGAAAGGACATTTCGGGCGTAGTTGTGGGCGAAGTTAAGGAGTGCGAGGCCATAGAGGGCACCCACCTGCACGTCTGCAAGGTGGACTGCGGGCGGCACGGCGAACTGCAGATATGCTGCGGCGCCGACAACGTTGCCGTGGGCATAAAGGCGCCCGTGGCTTTGATAGGCGCCACCGTTTACGCCACCGCCAAAGACCACGTCACCGTGGAGGGCGTGATGACCATAAAGAAGGGCAAGCTGCGCGGCGTTGAGTCCTACGGCATGCTGTGCTCGGGCGTAGAGCTGGGCGTAAACGGCGACATGTTCGAGGGCGCCGACTACAACGGCCTGCTCCTCCTCCCCGCCTCCTGCGTAAACGGCGAGGACGTAAAGCCCGTTCTCGGCCTCGACGACTATATCTTCGACATAGGCGTCACGGCCAACAGGCCCGACTGCCAGAGCGTTCTGGGCATAGCCCGCGAGGTCGCGGCCGTGCTGGGCAAGCCCCTGAAGGCGCCCGCCTGCAACTATCGGCCCGCGCACTCGCAAAAGGGCGTAAAGGTGACAGACCTCGCGCCCGACCTCTGCCCGAGATATATAGCGCACTATGTAAAGGACATTAAAATAGCCCCCTCGCCCATGTGGATGAAGAGGAGGCTGGCGCTGTGCGGACTGCGCTCGATAAACAACGTTGTGGACATAACCAACTTTGTACTTTTGGAGATGGGTCAGCCCATGCACGCCTTCGACCTCGACGCCCTTTCGGGCAGGGAGATAGTTGTGCGCCGCGCCAAAGAGGGCGAAAAGATAGTCACTCTCGACGAGAAAGAGTTTGACCTCACGCCCGAAAACCTTGTCATATGCGACGGCGACAAGCCTGCGGCGCTGGCGGGCATAATGGGCGGACTCAACAGCGGCATAGGCGACGGCACTAAAGAACTGCTGTTCGAGGCGGCCAAATTCGCCCGCGACAGCGTGAGAAAGACCTCGCGCGCGCTGGGGCAGCACTCCGACTCCTCGGCCATGTTTGAAAAGGGCGTAAACGAATACACCGTGGCCATGGCCATGGACAGGGCGCTGCACCTCATTGAGGAGCTGGGCTGCGGCACCGTGACCGACATACGCTGCGACGTTGTAACTCCCTACTCGCACGACGGCGCCAAGACCATGACGGTGAGCGCCGGCAAGATAAATTCCCTTCTGGGCATAACCGTGCCCGCAGAGGCAATGGCGGACATTCTGACGAGGCTTAACTTCGGCGTTAAGACGGAAGGCGACAAAATAGAGCTGAGCGTGCCCCCCTACCGCGAGGACATAGACGGCTGGCCGGACATTGCCGAAGAGATAATAAGAATGTACGGCTACGAGCACATAGAGGGCACGTTCATGCCCTCCGCCAAGGTGACAAACGGCGGCTTCAACGACGAACAGAAGGCCGAGCTGGCGCTCAAGCGCACGCTCGCCGACCAGGGGCTGTACGAGATATCCACCTATTCCTTCTACTCGGAAAAGGATCTCGACATGCTGCACATACCCGCCGACGCGCCCGAGAGGAAGTTCATAAAGATCAAAAATCCCATAGGCGAGGATCTTTCGGTGATGCGCACCACGCTGGCGCCTTCCATGCTCAACACCATGGTGCGCAATCTGCGCCGCGGCAACATGGAGGGCAGGCTGTTTGAGATAGCCAAGGTTTACATCCCCCGCGAACTGCCCTTGAAGGACTTCCCCGACGAGCAGAAGAGGCTGTGCATAGGGTACTTCGGCAACTGCGACTTCTTTGACATTAAGGGCGCCGTGGAAGCCGTGGCCGACAGCCTGAACGCTAAATTTGAGTACGTCCCCGCGACGAGGCCCTACCTCCACCCCGGTGTGTGCGCCGAGATAGTGTGCGACGGACAGGTTTTAGGCTGCGTGGGCAGGCTCGACCCCGCCATATCCGACGAGCTGGCGCTGGAGAGAAAGGCGTTCATAGCCGAGATAGACTGCAAAAAGCTTATGGCGTGCGCGCGGCCGTTCAGATACAGGCCTCTGCCCAAGTTTGCGGCCGTCACGCGCGACCTTGCGCTGGTGTGCGACGCGGGCGTGACCTGCGGACAGATAGAGAAGGCCATATTTGCGGCGTGCAAATACGTCACCGACGTAAACCTGTTCGACATTTACGCCGGCGCGCAGGTGGGCGCGGGAAAGGTGAGCATGGCGTTCACCGTCACCTTCACCCCCGCCGACGAGGCCATCACCCCCGAAAAGTGCGACGGGTACGTCAAGAAGATACTCTCCTCCCTTTCGCACAATCTGGGCGTGACGCTGAGATGATTTGATAGCGCCAGATAACGATATGGGGCGCGCAGACTGCCGTCTCGCGCCCCTTTACTTTACGTTGTCTTTGATACGCCCTCGAGGTAGACGTCGGGCACCTTTCCGACTATTATGCCCTCGCAGACTATTATCTCGCTCGTCACGCTGAAGCTCTGGCTGCGGACGGCCAGCACGAGAGTTATGTCGGCCGTGACGGCGGCGTAGATGGAATGGATGGTCTGGTTGACGCCCGCCTCGGCAAAGCGGGAGACGAAGGAGCAGTCGACCGAGATGACGGGGGCTATTTTTACGTTTACGAGGGTGCCGTAGCCCGACAGCGCGCCTATGCCCGTAAAGGCGCCTATGGGCACGGGCACTCCCTTCTCCGTCTGAGCGTTCATGTCCTCGGCGACGAGCGAGGCCGTGCGCCGGGCAAGGTAGTTTATGCGCGCGCTGTTTACCGTTACCGCGGCAATATTGCCCGACGAATCGCGCAGGACGGTGGCGAGGTCGGAGTAGTCCTCCCCTCCCGCCGTGGCGAACACGGCCCTGTCGACGGCGCGGCGGGCGCACTCTTCGAGGCGGGCGCGGGCGGCGGAGAGGATGACGGCCGAGGCGCTGTTGAAAAAGGCGACTATGGCGGCCAGACTTAAGGCCAGCACTATGGCGGCCTTGAGTTTGGCCGCCGTGAAAAACTTTGACCTCATACACCATTCTATGAGCCGCGGCGCATAAAATATGCGCCGCGGCCCATACTTGGAATATGCAACGCATGAGAAGGGGCGACACTCTCTTTTTCTCCGCCCCGCCCAAAATAATTGCCACGGGCACCATAGCCGGCCCCAAGGAGAGCGCGGGGCCTGCGGGGAGATATGTTGACAGGGCGCTGAGCGACGACATGTTCGGCGAGGACACCTTTGAGAGGGCGGAGCGCGCCATGCTGCGCTATGCCGTAGAGCGGGCGGCCGAAAACGCGCATCTCGCCGCCTCGGACATAGAAGCTATGTTTTCGGGCGACCTTCTCAACCAGATAATTTCGGCCTCCTTCGCCGCGAGGGAGCTGGACGTGCCCTTTTTGGGAATGTACAGCGCCTGCTCCACCATGACCGAGAGCATGGCTCTCGCCGCGCTGACTGCAGACGGCGGATATGCAAAGTACGCCGTGGCGGCGACGGGCAGCCACTTTGCCTCGGCTGAGAGGCAGTACCGCTTCCCCCTCGAACAGGGCACGACGAGGCCGCCTCAGTCGCAGTGGACGGCGACGGGCGCGGGAGCGTGCGTCATATCTACCGAGGGCGAAGGCGTGAGCATAGTCAGCGCCACGATAGGGCGGGTGACCGACTACGGAGTGACCGACGTAAACAACATGGGCGCGGCAATGGCGCCCGCGTGCGCCCGCACTCTCGCGGCGCACTTTAGAGACACAGACACCTGTCCCGACGACTACGACCTTATACTTTCGGGCGACCTCGGGGTGCTTGGAAGCGACATACTGCGCGACCTTTGCCGCGAGAAGGGCTACGACATATCGGCGAAGCACGCCGACTGCGGCGCGCTCATCTACCCCGACGCGGGCAGGGAATACCAAGGGGGCAGCGGCGCGGGGTGCTGCGCGATAGTTTTCAACTCGTATGTTTACGCGCTTATGAGGAGCGCACGGCTGAAGCGCGTGCTGTTTGCGGCGACGGGGGCGCTGCTCTCCACCGTGTCGTCGGGGCAGGGCGAATCCATACCGTGCATAAGCCACGCCGTGGAACTGAGGAGCGGACAAAAATGACAGGTGAGATAGCCGATATCATATTTATGTTTTTAAAGGCCTTTGCCGTGGGCGGCGGGATATGCCTTACGGCGCAGATAATAATAAACTTCACCTCGGTGACGGCGGGCAAGGTGCTTGTGGGCTTTCTTCTTGCGGGGGTCTTTCTGACAGCCGTGGGAGCCTACGGCCCCCTTGTGGAGTGGGCGGGCGCGGGAGCGACGGTACCCATAAGCGGCTTTGGGTACCTGCTTGCAAAAGGAGCCATGCAGGGCGCCGAAAAGGGGCTGTTCTATGCGCTGACGGGGCCGCTGACGGCGGCGAGCGCGGGCGTGACCGCCGCCATAGTGTTTTCGGTAGCGGCCTCGGCGCTGTTCAAGTCGCGCCCCAAAAAGAACTGAAAAGACGGCGGGGGCGCCGCGGCAAAATTGCCGCGGCGCCCCCGCCGTTTACTGCATACACCCCCATATATGCTTCAGTTAAACTATGAGCGGCCAGAGCTCGAGCACGGCCATCAGCACGAGGGGCACGGTGACTACCGATAGCAGCGTGTTGGTGAGAAAGGCCACGGCGGCCGTGCGCTCGCCCTTTTGGTACTGTTCGGCCATGGCCACGACGGTAGCGGCGGGCGACATTGCCATGGCAATCACGGGCGCGAGGAAGATATACTCACCCTGAGGGGTGTTGCCCACAAAGCCCGAACACATGAAGTAAAAGGCGACGGCGAGGCCGAAGGACAGAGCGGGCGCGGCCAGCAGTCTGAGAGCCCCTGCAATATACGTTCCCGCGCAGTTGAAGAGCTCCTTGAAGGGCAGTTCGGCCATGGATATGCCCACTATGATCATGGAGAGGGGCGCCGTCATGGTGGCGAGGTACGAGGGGAACAGGCCGAGCTGTTCGCAGCCCTCAAACATGAAAAAGTTGATTTGGGGCACGAAAAAGAGCAGCATGGCGACGGCGACGGAGATTATGGTGGGATTTAAGAGCACCTTTTTTGCGCTTATGTATGCGGCGCTGCCCGTCAGCAGCCATACACCTATCGTCCATATGACGACGTTGAATACGAGATTGAATATCATCAGATACATCACGGCGAGCACCGAGCCGTCGGTGAGTATTTCGATGAAGGGCACGCCTAAAAATCCGCAGTTGGAAAAGACGGCGACATAGGTGTATATGCCTGCGGCGTCCCTGTCGCGGTACTTTGCAAGCACTATTTTGCAGAGGGCGAACACGGCGAGCAGCGCGGCGAGCGACAGCGCCGCCGAAACGGCGAAGTTTTTTAAAAGGGAAGCAAAGCCCACCTCGGATATGACGCTCCACTCCTCGGGTGTGAACACGCAGAAGGAATTTATGGTGAGCGCGGGCTGGCATACATACAGCAATATGCTGCTGAGAGAGCGCTTGGAAGAGCTTGAAACCAGCCCCGCCTTTTTTAGGGCGAAGCCGGGCACTATAAACAGGAGCAGAACGGCTATGGCTATTATCGTTTTAATAAATATCTCACCCATATGAAATCACCTTAACTTTTTTCGTCGCCATATATAATACATTGCATCACGCAAAATGTTAAGCGGTTTTGAGCTGCAAATTGTTTTAAGGAGGAAATTTTTACGGAAAGCGTCGCGAGGCTACTCACTTCAACCCTCTTGTCATGCCGAGCAGCGCGCCAATATGGTAGGGCGAAATAATAGCAAGAGCGCGCGTTGTCGAGGCATCTCTGTATGGGCTTTGTAACAGTCGGACAATGAGATCCCTCGCTGTCGCTCGGGATGACAAGTCTGCCCCACCCGCCCACCCCCGCGCCTTTCGCCTCTGTAAAGACAAGAAGTGGTAAAAAGTGTATCTGAAGCGTAGCCCGGGAGATTTCTCCGTTTCGCTCGTTTCACTCGCTACAGTCGAAATGACACTCTTATAATCGGGGGGATTTCTCCGTTTCGCCCGCCGCGCTCCGCGCGGCGGGCTTCAGTCGAAATGACAGGTTAAACGAGTGAGGCGCGCGGCCGACAGGCCGCGCGCCTCAAATTCTTTACTTCTTTTTCTATACTTCTTTTTCTATACTTCTCTTTTGCAATAATTGAAAAATGTTGGAGCGAGTTGCCTCACCCCAACATTTATTATGCAGCCGCTGCCGCCAAATTGTAAGGTAATTATTTGTGGTCGGCGGCGGAGTCCTTGCGGATGACGTCGTGCGCGCCGCCCTCGACTATGCTGGTGGCCGAAACGAGCGTGATCTTGGCCTTTTCCTGCAGCTCCTTTATTGTGAGCGCGCCGCAGTTGCACATTGTCGACTTTATTTTGCTGGTGGTCATGTCGACGTTGTCCTTTAAGGGCCCTGCATAGGGAACGTAGGAGTCCACTCCCTCCTCAAACGACAGTTTTGCCGCGCCGCCAAGATCGTAGCGCTGCCAGTTGCGGGCGCGGTTGCTGCCTTCGCCCCAATATTCCTTTACATAGGTGCCGCCCACGAACAGCTTTTGCGTGGGGCTCTCTTCGAAGCGGGCGAAGTAGCGGCCGAGCATTACGAAGTCGGCGCCCATGGCGAGGGCGAGGGTTATGTGATGGTCGTGCACGATGCCGCCGTCAGAGCAGACGGGAACGTAAATGCCCGTCTTTTTGAAGTACTCGTCGCGCGCGGCGCACACCTCGATGAGGGCCGTGGCCTGTCCGCGGCCTATGCCCTTGGTTTCGCGCGTGATGCAGATGGAGCCTCCGCCTATGCCCACCTTGACAAAATCGGCGCCGCACTCGGCGAGGAACATGAAGCCCTCCCTGTCGACTACGTTGCCCGCGCCCACCTTTACTTTATCGCCGTACTTGGCGCGCACCCATTCGAGCGTTCTCTTCTGCCATTCGGAGAAGCCTTCGGAGGAGTCGATGCACAGCACGTCGGCGCCCGCCTCCACGAGAGCGGGAACGCGCTCGGCATAGTCGCGGGAGTTGATGCCCGCGCCGACGACGTATCTCTTTTTGGCGTCGAGCAGTTCGTTGGGGTTGCCCTTGTGGTCGTCGTAGTCCTTGCGGAACACAAAGTACTGCATGTTGCCCTTTTTGTCGACGAGGGGCAGAGAGTTGAGCTTTTTATCCCAGATTATATCGTTGGCTTCGGAGAGCGTGGTGGTGTCCGGCGCGGTGATGAGCTTGGAGAGGGGCGTCATGAAGTCCTTGACCTTGGCATCCTTAGACATGCGGCTGACGCGGTAATCGCGGCCGGTGACAATGCCCAGAAGCTTGCCGTTGGGCTTGCCGTCCTCGGTGACGGCGACGGTGGAATGACCCGTCTTTTCCTTGAGGGCGAGGATGTCGGCAAGGGTGGCTTCGGGCGTGATGTTGGAGTCGCTGACTACAAAACCGGCCTTATATGCCTTGACTTTGGCGACCATGGCGGCCTCGTCCTCTATCGACTGCGAGCCGTAGATGAAGGACACGCCGCCGCAGCGCGCCAGCGCGAGCGCGAGGTCGGCGCCCGAGACCGACTGCATTATGGCCGACACCATGGGGATGTTCATTTCGATGGCGGGCTTTTCGCCCTTTTTGAACCTGACGAGGGGGGTCTTTAAGGATACGTTTGCGGGAATGTGTTCGCTGGAGGAATACCCGGGAATGAGCAGGTATTCGTTGAAAGTGTGTGAAGGTTCGTTGATGTAGGTTGCCATGTTCTCTCCTTTTACCTCCGTACTTAATGGATGATTTTTGCCTGAATTGTAGAATAATTTTGTTTTATTGATTAAAGATTATAACATAAAAATTTTCAAAAGGCAAGCGCAGGAAAAAAATTCACCCCGTCCGACGGCGAAAAATTTTATATTTTTGTGTATATACACGCCGCAGACGGGGTTTGATTGTTTATTTTATCTTTACTGTGCGTCGTCGCCGAGGTCTACACCCCCACACCCGCCTTCGGCACGCGGCGCGGGGCGCCTTTTGAGGACTATGGCAAACACGAAAAAGGTGACGGCGAACACAAAGTCGACGAGGGCGACGAACAGCGAGACACGCTCGGCAAGACATATTACGACAAAGAATATGCAAGAGAGAGCAAGCGAAGCCGCGGCGATAGAGCAGCACACCGACAAACAGCGGCGGAGCTTTGAGATATAACCTTGCTCCTCGGCGGCGTTTTCGTACCCCCTCCACATGGCGAAAAGCGCTATTGCGCAGGATATAAAGACGACGAGGCCGACAAGCAGCAGAAAATTAAAATAGTTGGCGATGACGGAAAAGAAACAGCCGAGCGAAAAGAGCAGCACGCCGAGGACGAATACGCCCGCAAGGATATACGCCCACATGGAAAAGCGGGCATATTTGCTTTTGATGATATCCTCATACGCGCGCCGCGACAGAGCGGGCAGGGGCGTCTGGGCGCGCTCGCCGCGAAGTATTTCGTCGACGGTCACTCCGTACAGATCGGCGAGGGCGGGGAGAAGAAGGATGTCGGGCAGGGCCGATCCCCTCTCCCACCCCGAAAGCGTGCGGTTGGATATGCCGAGTTTGTCGGCGACCTCCTGTTGAGTGTAGCCGTTGGCTCTGCGCAGGACGGCTAAAAATTGGCCAATGTTTTCTTTCATGTTAATGCCTCCTTGAAAGGTTTTTCTCTATTCTACATTTTTGCGACGGGAAAAACAAGACGGCAGACATGGAATGTGTCTGTGATTTACGGAATATACCAGACGGGAGTAATACGAACCCGATTTAAAGCGGGCATATCGCCCCATCTACTGCGTTAAAGCCCTTGGAAATAGGGGGCGCTATTGCCTGCGGGCTTTGCCTTGTATCTGATACAATCTGCCCGCTTTAAATTGCTGCGCACCCTTAAATAGCGTATTTTGGGATGAATTGGCGTGATGACGAAGCAGCAATGCCCACTCGCATTGCAATGAGGAAGAACGACAAGGCGACCAAAATCCGCATTTAAGGGCAGGTTCGTTTTATTCCCGTCTGGTATAAAAAGAGCGCGGCGATGCGGGCGGCGTCGCCCTCTCTGAGGCCGCCGTAATTTATTACCGCCACGCCCCCGTGGCCTTCGGCGGGGGCAAAGAGATAGTCGCCAAGACAGCGCAGGTTGACGCCCCGCTTTGCCGCCTCCTCCCTTATGTATTCATCCGAGGGGGCGCCCGGAAAGCGCACGGTGAGATGCAGGCCCGAGCCCGTGTCGCCCACCTCGCACGCGAAGGGCAGGCGGGCTACGGCCGCGACTACCTCGCGGCGAATGGCGCGGTAGTGAGTTTTGAGCCTGTTTATGTGGCGCTCGAAGTGGCCGCCGCCTATCATGGCGGCGAGCGCCTTCTGTTCAAACAGCGGCACGACGTTGGCCGAGGACGAGAATACGGCGAGGTACCTTTTTAAGAGCTCGGGCGGGAGCACCATGTAGCCCATGCGCATGGAGGGCGCGAGCGACCGCGAGAAGGTGTTGAGGTATATCACCCTGTCGGGACACAGCCCGAGCATGGACTGCAGGGGCTTGCCGACGAGGCGGAATTCGCTGTCGTAGTCGTCCTCGACGATATAGGCGCCGCGCGACCTCGCCCACTCTATTATTTTAAGCCTGTCGGCGACGGGCATGACCGCGCCCGTGGGGAATTGGTGGGAGGGCGAAATGTGCACGAGGCGGGCATTGCTGTGCGTGATGAAGTTGCAGTCGGCCCCCCTCCCCCCGACGGGAACGGGCAGACAGCGGACTCCGTTCATGCAATAGGTGGAATATATTTTGGTGTGGCCGGGGTTTTCGACGGCATACAACCCCTCGCGGCCGACGAGGCGGACGACGATGTCGTAGAGGTATTCGGCGCCCGCACCAACGACTATGCTGTCGGGGTCGACGGTTACGCCCCTCGTGCGGTAGAGGCAGGCGGCTATCTCGCGGCGCAGCGAGGCGTCGCCGCGGCAGGGCACGCGCTCGAGGAGATGCTCTCCCTCCCCCGTCAGCACCGACCGCATTAGGCGGGCCCACACCGAGAAGGGAAAGAGTTCGGGCGGAAGGGGCGCGGACACGAGGTCGTACGCGAAGGCAGGCGCAGCCTCCCTGCCCGAGGGGGGCGGGGGCGTTTTGGGAAGAGGAGGCGCGGCCATGTCCGCGACGAAATAGCCGCTGCGCTCTTTGGAGAGAATGTAGCCCTCGGCGAGCAGCTGTTCGTAGGCGATACGGACGGTGGTGACGCTTATGCCGAGGTCGGCGGCAAGCGCGCGCTTGGAGGGCAGCCTGTCCCCCTTTTTCAATACACCCCGCAATATGTCGCCGCGAATACACTTGTAGAGAGAATAGTACTTGTTGTCGTCGTCAAGCTGGTAGGTCAACATACAACCATTTTAGCATGCGGACGGCGGCGGCGCAACTGATATCGGGAATTATTTGAAAATTTATTTTTTTATGGTACCAGAAAAGCAGGAAAAAAGTATATTATAGACTCCCGTTTGTTATATGGACACTATATTGCGGAATAAGTGTATCTGAAACATAGCCCGGGAGATTTCTCCGCTCCGCTTCGCTCCGGTCGAAATGACAGGCTCTCCCCGAGGGGGCGGCGCACCATCTCTCCCCCCCCATGTCATGCCGAGCAGCGCGCCTCGTCGCCGCAAGGCTTACTTCGCAGAAAGCCGAGTAAACTCGGCTTGTTTGCTCTATAGCCTGCGGCTCCTCTTTCGCGCAAAAGCCACGGTTTTGCGCGAGAGTATAGTGAAAAGTTCTGCACTCCGTGAAAGCAAATTCGCCCTTGCCCGCCCCCTCTTCGCGGGTGCGGTGCTTTAGCGATTTGCTACATATCTTTCGGAGGGTGCTCGCGGGGCTGCGCACCCATACCCACACCCTTGTCATGCCGAGCAGCGCGCCATAATTGTTGGAGTAAAACCGAGCGTGTGCGCGCGTTGCCGAGGCATCTCTGCCCATGTTTTAGTACAGTCAGACAATGAGATCCTTCGCTGTCGCTCAGGATGACAATGGGGAATAAATATTAGAATATCGCCCTCTCCGCCCGCGCGTTCACCGCGCGGGCACCTCCCCATACGACGGGGAGGCATAGTAAGGTAATAGTGTATCTGAAACATAGCCCGGGAGATTTCTCCGCGCGCTCGGCTTAACAGCCTCACTTGGTCGAAATGACATGCTCTACCCGGGAGATTTCTCCGCGCGCTCGCCTTAACAGCTCGCTTGGTCGAAATGACATACTCTCCCCGAGGGTGTGGATTTCTCGGTTGAGGCTTAGCGAAATGACAGGAAGAAAAAGGCGCGCGGCCGAAAGACCGCGCGCAACAATATGTGACTGCGAATATTTAATGCGAATATTTAATATGCTCTGGCAAAGATGACCGTATGCTTGGCGGGTTTGCCGCAGACGGCGCACTTTTGGTGGGTGTTCTCCTCGGCGTAGACGCGCGCGGTGGCGGCCGTTTGGGCCTTTATTTCATCCTCGCACTCGCGGCAGCCGCACCAGCCCGCCTTTACGAAGTTGCCGCCCTCTACTCCTTCAAGTATGCCCTGAACGGTGTCGGCGTCTATCATCCTGCCGTCGCGGCGGACGCGCGCGGCCTCGAGCATGTCCTTCTGAACGGACGAAAGCAGTTCCTGCACGGTCGCCGTAAGACCCTCGAGGGGGTAGAAGTCCTTTTGGCAGGTGTCCCTGCGGAAGATGACCACCTTGCCCTGTTCGAGGTCGCGGGGGCCCACCTCTATCCTTGCGGGCACGCCGCGCATCTCCCACTCGTTGAACTTCCAGCCGGGGGAATTGTCGGTGTCGTCGAGCTTTACCCTGACGCCTGCGGCGGCGAGGTCGGCCTCTATCTTGCGGCAGGCCTCCATTACTCCGCCCTTTTTGGCGGCGATGGGAACTATTACGGCCTGAACGGGGGCGACGACGGGGGGTATGACGAGGCCGCGCTGATCGCCGTGGGCCATGATGAGCGCGCCGATGAGGCGGGTGGATACGCCCCAGCTGGTGGTGTAGGCGTACTTCTGAACGCCGTCCCTGTCGAGGAATTTTATATCGAAGGCCTTGGAGAAGTTTTGGCCGAGATAGTGCGAAGTGCCCGCCTGAAGGGACTTGCCGTCCTTCATCATGGCCTCCATGCCATAGGTGGCCACGGCGCCCGCAAACTTCTCCTTTTCGGTCTTGCGGCCGCAGATGACGGGTATGGCGAGGCAGTTTTCGGCAAACTCCCTGTACACGCCGAGCATCTTCATGGTCTCCTCCATGGCCTCCTCCTCGGTGGCGTGACAGGTGTGTCCCTCCTGCCACAAAAACTCGGAAGTCCTTAAAAAGGGCCTTGTAGTCTTTTCCCAGCGCATGACGTTGGCCCACTGGTTGACGAGGATGGGCAGATCGCGGTAGGACTGCAGCCACTTTGCGTACATGGTGCCGATTATGGTTTCGGACGTGGGGCGGATGGCGAGGGGCTCGGCGAGTTCCTCCCCTCCCGCGTGCGTGACGACGGCCACTTCGGGCGCGAAGCCTTCGACGTGCTCGGCCTCCTTGGTGAAGAAGGACATGGGGATGAGCAGGGGGAAGTAGGCGTTGCTGTGGCCCGTGGCCTTGAAGCGCTTGTCGAGCTCGTGCTGTATATTCTCCCAGATGGCGTAGCCGTACGGCCTTATTACCATGGTGCCCTTTACGGGGCCGTAGTCGACGAGCTGCGTCTTGATGACTACGTCGGTGTACCAGCGGGGGAAGTCGGCGTCGATATCTGCTATCTGTTCGACGAAGTTGCGGTTCTGACTGTCTGCCATAATATCTCTCCGGTGTTCGTATATTTTTTTCCGATATATTATACCACACGCCGCGCCGAAAACAAAATATTTTGAGCGGCTTTTTGCAAAGTGCGCGCAGTTAAATTTTTATACTATTTACGCCTAAAAAGTTGTCAAACGCGAGCAGATATTGTATAATTAAGGTGACTATGAAATACGAACAGCTTAAAAAATTGAAGAGCGGCAGCGACGTCAGGGGCATTGCGAGCGACATTTTCAAGCCGATCACCCTTACGAACGACGCCGTGTACGCCATTGCGCGGGCCTTCTGCGCGTGGCTTGCCAAAAAGTACGGAAAAAAGCCCGCGGCCGTGGCCGTAGGGCACGACGTACGCATTTCGACCGACAGGATACTCTCCGAAGTGCTCAACGCGCTGACCGACGAGGGCGTGGACGCCGTCAACTGCGGGCTGTGCTCCACTCCCTCCATGTTCATGCTGCTCAAGGGCAGCTTCGGATGCGCGGCGTCGATAATGATAACCGCCTCTCACCTGCCTTCGGACAGGAACGGGCTGAAGTTCTTCACGCCCGACGGCGGCCTCGGCGGAGGCGACATAGACGACATACTGCGCATGGCGGCCGACGTTGTGCGCGGGCCTTCGGGCGCGCAGGGCAAAGTGGAGAACAGGTCGTTCATGCCCGAATACACCTCCTCGCTCGTGGAAAAGGTGCGCGAGGCCTGCGGCGAGAACATGCCGCTTGCGGGCATGAAGATAATAGTCGACGCCGGCAACGGCGCGGGCGGGTTCTTCTGCGACATGGTGTTGAAGCCGCTCGGCGCCGACACTACGGGCAGCATATATCTGGAGCCCGACGGCACCTTCCCCAACCATGTGCCCAACCCCGAGGACAAAACGGCCATAGACTGCCTTAAGGACGCCGTTTTAAGGACGGGCGCCGACCTCGGCATCATCTTCGACACCGACGTGGACAGGGCGGGAGCCGTGGACGCCGACGGGCGGGAGATAAACCGCAACGACCTCATTGCGCTGGCTTCGGTGATGGCGCTCGAGGGCAGGAGCGGCACCATTGTCACCGACTCGGTGACGAGCGACGGCCTGACGGCGTTTATAAACAAGATAGGCGGAAAGCACCTCCGCTTCAAGCGCGGATACAGGAACGTTATTGACGAGGCCGTCCGCCGCAACAGGCTGGGGGAATACTGTCCCCTCGCCATAGAGACGAGCGGGCACGCCGCCTTTGCCGACAACTACTTTCTGGACGACGGGGCGTACCTCGTAACGCGCATACTCATCTGCCTTGCGCGGCAGAGAAAGAAGGGCAAGAGGCTGGGCGATCTGATAGCCGACCTCTCCCACCCCGCCGAGGAGGCAGAGATAAGGTTGTCATTCAACTCGCTGACCGACGACTTCAGAGCGGACGGCGACAGGATAATAGAGGAATTGAAGGCCAAGGCGGCCGACATGGGCTACGCCGTTGCGCCCGACAACTACGAGGGCGTTAAAGTGAGCTTCGGCCCCGGCGAGGGCGACGGATGGTTTTTGGTGCGGGTGAGCGTGCACGACCCCGTAATGCCCATAAACTTTGAAAGCAACGTTACGGGCGGCAACAGGCTTATCGCAAAGAAGCTTTACGCTCTATTGAAGGATTACCCCTTTATAGACGCGCAGCCGCTTAAGAACTTTTACGAAAATAACTGACGCCCAATTAAGTACGGCGTCAAGCACATAATTTAAAGGAGAACACCAATATGTCAGTTGCAGAAAAGTGCGTAGACACTATAAGGATCCTTTCGGCCGAGGCAATAGAGCGCGCCAAGAGCGGCCACCCCGGCATCTGCATGGGCGCCGCGCCCATAGGCTACGAGCTGTTTGCCGAACACCTTAAATTCAACAGCCGCGACCCCAAGTGGGACAACAGGGACAGGTTCGTGCTGTCGGCGGGACACGGCTCCATGCTGCTCTACTCCCTTTTGCACCTCTTCGGGTACGACGTGACGACCGAGGACATCATCAACTTCCGCCAGCTCGGCTCACGCACGCCCGGCCACCCCGAATACGGCGTGACCGACGGCGTGGAGACCTCCACCGGCCCCCTCGGTCAGGGACTGGGCAACGCCGTGGGCTTTGCCGTGGCCGAGGAGCACCTTGCGGCCATTTTCAACAGGCCCGGCTTCCCCGTGGTAGACCACTACACCTACGTTCTGACGGGCGAGGGCTGCCTTGAAGAGGGCTTGGGCTACGAGGCCTGCTCGTTTGCGGGCACGCAGAAACTTTCCAAACTCATACTGCTGTACGACTGCAACAACATATCCATAGAGGGCAACGTTAAAACTTCGTTTTCGGAGGACGTGGCCACCCGCTTCATAGCGCAGGGGTGGCAGGTGCTGCGCGTGCGCAACGCCAACAACCTCGGCACGCTCGGCAACGCGATAGAGCGCGCCAAGGCCGACAAGTCGAGGCCGACGATAATAATTTGCAACACGACGATAGGCTACGGCTCCCCCCTTGCGGGCACGGCCGACTGCCACGGCGCGCCCTTGGGCGAGGACAACCTTGCCGCCGCCAAGAAGGCGATGGGCTGGGAGCTGCCTCCCTTCGAAGTGCCTGAGGACGTTAAGGAGCACTGCCTTGCGATAGCCGACGAGAAGGCCAAGGCCGAGGACGAATGGAAGGAGATGTTCGCCCGCTACGAGCAGGTCTACCCCGAACTCGCCGCCGAATACAGGCGCTTTATGAGCGGCATACAGCCCGACTGGACGGAGGTAGAGGCCAAGCTGCCCGCCTTCGACAAGCCCGAGGCCACGCGCTCGTGCGGGGGCAAGATACTCAACGCCATAGCCTCGACGCTGCCCAACGTTATGAGCGGCTCGGCCGACCTCGCCCCCTCCACCAAGACGGAGATAAAGGGCGCGGAGTACTTCTCGCCCGAACACCGCGAGGGCTGCAACATACACTTCGGCATACGCGAGCACGCCATGGCCGCCATATGCAACGGCATACAGCTGCACGGCGGACTCAAGGCCGTGTGCTCGACCTTCTTCTCCTTCACCGACTACATGAAGGCGGGCATACGCATGACGGCGCTGATGAATATTCCCGTGCTGTACGTCATGACCCACGACTCGATAGGCGTGGGCGAGGACGGGCCCACCCACCAGCCCATGGAGCAGCTGATATCGCTGCGCTCCATTCCCAACATCAACGTGTTCCGCCCCTGCGACGGCAACGAGACCTATGCGGCGTTCAAATGCGCCTTTACCGACAGCTGTCCGACGGTAATAGTTGAATCGCGCCAGAATCTGCCCGCATACGCAAGCGACGTGGCGGCGGCCGAGAGAGGCGCCTATGTGCTTTCCCCTTGCGAGGGCAGGCCCGATGTGCTGCTGATAGGCACGGGTTCTGAAATAGAGGTGTGCATGCAGGCAAAGGAACTGCTGGCCGCCGAGGGCGTAAAGGCCAAAGTAATTTCGATGGTCAGCATTGAAAAATTCGAGAGCCAGAGCGAGGAATACCGCGACAGCGTTATAGACAGGGACGTTATGGCGAGGGTGTGCGTAGAGGCCGCCTCGCACTACAGCTGGTACCGCTACAGCCGCGACTACGGCGAAGTGGTGGCAATGACGGGCTTCGGCGTTTCGGGCCCCGCAAAGCAGCTGTTTGAATACTTCGGCTTTACGGCGCGCAACGTTGCCGACAAGGCCAAGAAGTCGATAGAGAACGTAAAACTCTGCAGGTTCAGCCATTGATCGACATTTGATAATACCAACTACGGCGGCCGCACACATGTGTGCGGCCGCCGTTAAAATTTGGAGCGGTAAAGAAACGGCGCGCGGCCGAAAGGCCGCGCGCCAAATGTTATGCTCCGTTTGATATGCCGTGAAGCAATCAATCTCTATTGGTGGTGGCTGCGGCCTCCTCCGCCTTCAAATTTTCGCGCGCGTTGGCAAGCATGAGCTTGATGCGGTTTTCCTGGTTTACCTTGGTGGCCGAGGGGTCGTAGTCGACGGCGACGATGTTTTCGCGCTCGTACATGTTTTTGAGGGTGCGGATGGCGCCCTTGCCCGCTATGTGATTGGGCAGGCAGCCGAAGGGCTGTGCGCACACTATGTTTTCGGTGCCCGTTTCGGCCAACGCCGCCATTTCGGCAGGGATGAGCCAGCCTTCGCCCATCTTTACGCCCTGATTGATGACCCTGTCGGCGCACTTTCTGAGGTGTTCGAAGTCGTGGATGGGCTCGAAGGTGCCCTCCTCCTCAAACTGTTTTATTATGTTGCGCTGCATGCGGTAGAGCACCCTGTAGAGCAGCCTGTTGGCCGTGTAGAATATGCCCTTTTTGCCGTAGAGGTCGGAATCGTTTATGTTGTTGACTATGCAGTAGAGCACAAAGTCCATCAGCGCGGGGACGACGGGTTCGCAGTCCTCGGAGAGGAGGAACTGTTCGAGATGATTGTTGCCGAGCCCCGAGTATTTGACGTATATCTCGCCGACTATGCCCACCTTTACCTTTTTGACCTGCCTGCGCTCCACGGCGGCGAAGCGCGAGATGATATAGGCGTTTATCTTTTTGTATTTTTTGTAATTGCCCCCCTTATATGCCTCGATGACGGCCCTCATCACCTCGTCGCGGGCGGCGTCTGCGGCGCCCTCCTTGGCCTCGTAGGGCTTGGTCTGATTGTAGCACCACATTATGCTGTCGCCGTAGAATATGGCGAAGGCCAGCTTTAAAAGGAGCTTTAAACCTATTTTGAAGGAGGAGTCCTTTTCCAGCCCCGAGAAGTTGAGGGATATGACGGGCACGTTGGGAAACTGCGCCTTTAAGGCCTTGCGGATGAGGGGCACATAGTTGGAGGCCCTGCACCCTCCGCCCGACTGCGAGATGAGCACGGCCGTTCTGTTTACGTCGTACTTTCCGCTCTTCAATGCGTCGATATACTGCCCCACCACGCACAGACAGGGGTAGCAGGTGTCGTTGTGCACATGCATGAGGCCCTCGTCGATGACGGCGCGGCTGTCGTTTTTGAGCACTTCGACGTCGTAGCCCTCGAGCTTTAAGAGCTGCTCGATTATGGCGAAGTGCCAGGGGAGCATGTCGGGGATGAGTATTTTGTGCGTCGACTTATATTCCTCCCTCCAGCGGGGGTAGTCGTCGCGGTAGTCAACCGTTGTTCTCTGCTGCATTGCGCTCCTCCCTCCTTTTGCCCTCCTCTATGGCGGCGAGCATGCTCCTCAGCCTTATCTTTACGACGCCGAGGTTGTTTATTTCGTCTATCTTTATCTGAGTGTACAGTTTGCCCGACCTTTCGAGTATGGCCCTGAGCTGGTCGCTTGTTATGGCGTCGATGCCGCAGCCGAAGGACACGAGCTGAACGAGGTGCACGTCGCTCTGCCTTGTGGCGAATTCGGCCGCACGGTAGAGGCGGGCGTGGTACGTCCACTGATTGAGCACGTTGACCCTGACATAGTTGCCCTTTTGGAACACGCTGTCCTCCGAGAGCACGGCCATGCCGAGGGATGTGAGCAGCTTGTTGATGCCGTGGTTTATTTCGTTGTCGAGGTGATAGGGCCTGCCCGCAAGGATTATCGACTGCTTACCCTGCGCCCTTGCGCGGGAGAGGATGGCCTCACCCTCGGCGCGCACGTCGGCGTGGTAGGCTTCGAGCCGCGAGAAGCCCTCGGCAAGGGCGAGCTTTACCTGCCGCTTGGTCACGCCGTACTTTTTGAATATGGCGTGGAGCTTTCCGACGGTGTTGGCCTCCTCGTTGAGGTCGAGATAGGGCATGATGAAGTTGTCGTCGTTCAGGCGCTCGTTGTTGGCCTTCAGCAGCTCGGGATAGTAGGCCACGACGGGGCAGTTGTAGTGATTTACCGAGTCGTGCTCATCGAGATTGTAGCTTTCGCAGGGCATGAAGATGAAGTCGACGCCGTCGTTTAACAGGCTTTCGATATGGCCGTGGATGAGCTTTGCGGGGTAGCAGGCGGTGTCCGACGGAATGGTGTGCTGGCCGAGGAAATAGAGTTTGCGCGACGACTTTTCGGAGAGGACGACCTCGAAGCCGAGGCTCTCGAAGAAGCCCGCCCATATGGGGAGCTGTTCGTACATTCCGAGCTGCAGGGGCAGGCCGACGCGCGCCCTGCAGGGCTGCCCGCCTGCGCCCTTTACGCATTGCAGCAGGCGCTCCTGCTTGTAGGCGTATATATCCAGCCCCTCGCCCGAGGGCCTGAGGCCTGCGCCGCGCTCGCACTTGTTGCCCGAGATGAACTTTCGGCCGTCGCCGAAGGTGATTATGTTTATGTTGCAGTTGGAGGTGCAGCCGTGGCAGTTGGACGCCATGGACTTGTAGGAGAAGTTTTTAAGCTCCTCCTCCCCCATTGTGGAACTGCGCGCGGGCCTGTTTTCCATGGAGAAGAGGGCGGCGCCGAAGGCGCCCATCAGCCCCGCTATGCCGGGGCGGGTGACCTGCTTGCCCGTCTCCTTTTCAAAGGAGCGGAGGACGGCGTCGTTTAAAAAGGTGCCGCCCTGCACGACTATGTTGTCGCCGAGCTCGTCGGCGGAAGAGGCGCGGATGACCTTGTAGATGGCGTTCTTGACTATGGACATGGACAGGCCGGCCGAGATGTCCTGCACGCTCGCGCCCTCCTTCTGCGCCTGCTTGACGGCGCTGTTCATGAACACCGTGCAGCGCGAGCCGAGCTCGACGGGGTGCTTTGCGAACAAGCCCTCGAGCGAGAATTTGTCTATCTCCATGCCCATGGCACGGGCGAAGGTCTGTATGAAGGAGCCACAGCCCGAGGAGCAGGCCTCGTTGAGCATTATGGAATCTATGGCGCCGTTCTTTATTTTGAAGCACTTTATGTCCTGCCCGCCGATATCTATTATGAAGTCGACTTTGGGGTTGAAGTGCACGGCGGCCTTGAAGTGGGCCACCGTTTCGACTATGCCGAAGTCGGCCTTTATGGCGGCCTTGATCAGATCCTCGCCGTACCCCGTCACGGCCGAGCCGCATATGTTTACGCGGCCGCCCGTCAGGGCGTAGATGTCCTTGAGCTTGTCGACGACTATGTCGAGCGGCTGGCCGTTGTTGGACTGGTAGTGAGAATAGAGTATGCGGCAGTCGGGGGTTATTAAAATGAGTTTTGTGGTTGTGGAGCCCGAGTCGATGCCGAGGAAGGCGTCGCCCGTATAGGTGGCTATGTCGCAGAATTTTAAGTCGGTGGCGCGGTGGCGGGCGACGAAGGCGGCGTACTCCTCCCTGCCCGAAAAGAGGGGCTCGGCGGTGGCGATCTCGTCGCTGTCGCGCACGTTGGAAAGTTTTTGGATGATGGACGAAAGGCTCTCCGCCCTGACCGTTTGGGAATTGAAGGCCGCACCTATGGCCATGAAGCAGGGGGCCTCCTCGGGGAACACCGCCCCCTCGCCGAGGCCGAGGGTGGCGACAAAGGCCTTTTGCAGCGCCTTTAAAAAGTGCAGCGGCCCGCCGAGGAAGAGCACTTTGCCCTTTATTCTGCGGCCCTGCGCGAGGCCGGAAACCGTCTGGTCGACGACGGCCTGAAAGATAGAGGCGGCTATATCCTCCTTTTTGGCGCCCTGATTGATGAGGGGCTGTATGTCCGACTTGGCAAAAACTCCGCACCGCGAGGCTATGGGGTATATCCTCTCGGCGCGCAGGGCGAGCTCGTCCATCTCCTGCACGGTGACGTTGAGCAGGGTGGCCATCTGGTCGATAAACGCGCCCGTGCCGCCCGCGCAGCTGCTGTTCATGCGCTGCTCGGCCCCGCCCGTGATGAAGATTATTTTTGCATCCTCGCCGCCCAGCTCTATGGCGGCGTCGGCGTCGGGATAGAAGCGGCGGATGGCTATGTAGGCGGCCTGCACCTCCTGCACGAAGTTGAGGCCGCTGCGCTGCGAGAGGCCGAGCCCCGCGCTGCCCGTGACCGACACGCTGTAGTCGCCCGGGAAGGACTTTAACACCTTTTGCAGCTCGGCGAGCACCGTCTCCCTGACGCGCGAAAAGTGGCGCACATAGGAGCTATACAAAATGTTGAACTGTTCGTCGGCGGCCACCACCTTTACCGTTGTGGAGCCGACGTCGATACCCAATAATTTTGACATGCGTGTATTTTCCTATAATATTTCAATATGAATTATAGCACAAAAGGCCGCGCAATTACAAATTTTTTGCGCCGCCCGAACCAAGGAAAATTTATGAAATGTTTGTGTACTCCCCTCCTCCGCCGCGATATGCGGACGGGCGGTTTTTCGGCGCAGACGGAGAAGCCCGCCGCGGCAAGAGGCCGCGGCGGGCGAAATGTTTAAGCTGACGCGGGCGACCACAAACGGCCGCCCGCGCGTTATTACTTGTTGACCTTCATTTTTGTGGCGATGAGCGTTTCGTCCATGAATTGGAAGGCGTCGTTCTTGGCTATGCCGATTAGGCTGTCGCCCAGAACTTCAAATATGTTGCTCGAGAGCGAGAACTCGGGCAGAACGCCGACGAGGCGTCCGTCCTCGTAGAGATAGGCGAGCTGGACGGGCAGGCCGAGGTCGCCCGAGCGAGTCATGTCGCCGCCGCTGGTCATGGCGACGTATATGGCCCTGCCGCCGCCGAGGAGGGCCTTTAAGCTGTCGTCCGAGGGCATGAGCCTGAGCGCCGAGTTGCCGAACGTGGGAACGCCGTCGAAGTCGGAGCTTGCGCTGCCCGAGAGGGGCAGCGAGAAGTTGGCCGCCGAGCGCCTGTAGGTGATGAGCGCGTTAAGCACGCCATCCTTTATTATGGAGCATTGGTCGCCTTCGAGAGTGGTGCCCTCGTCGTCGAAGAAGGGGTCGAGCGTGGTGTTGTCCGTCTTGCGGTAGACATTGAAACTGACCTTTTTGTTGAACACCTGCTCGCCGAGCTTTCCGCCGAGAAGGGACGAGCCGGCCATGTACTTTTCGGCTATCATGTCGGTGGCGATATACTGCAGCACCTCGGTGGGAACGAGGACGGGCAGCTCCTCCTCGGGCATGGGCAGCTTGTTTTCGTAGACGTTGAGCAGCACTCCGACGTCGGAAACTATCTTTTTGGCGTCGAAATAGTTTTGCGTGGTGCCGTAGCCGAGATCCATTATGTTGGCCGAGCCCTTGGCCTTGATAGTCAGCGAGATGACGAAGGTGTTGCCCGAATAGCAGTAGTCGCAGCCCGCCGAATTGACGTAGTGGGCGGTGTATTTTATGGTGTTTATCTTGTTGGCGAAGATAAAGCCGGGGAAGGCGCAGGCCAGCTCGCCGACGAGCGCGCGGCAGGCGGGTACCATTTCGCCCTCCTCGAAGAATTCGTTTTCAACCACTTCGGTGCGCTCGCCGCCCTGAGGGAGCGACTCGGGGTAAGGAATTCCTTGCGTAAGTTTTTCCTTAGCCTGTTCGGCGAGGGCATCTTCGTCGCACTCGCCTATGGCGCCGGCAATGCCTATGCAGCCGCCGTCGTACACCCTTATCACCGTTTTGAGATCGCTGCTGATGCGGAAGGAATCGACGGCGTTGTTGGTTATGTTTACGCTATATGATACCGTGTTTTGGGTTAGTTTTTCCTGGTTCATGGAAATTATGGCCTCCGTAAAGAATTTAGGTTGTCAGGATATGTTCATTTTCGAAATGGCGACATACGGCCCGCCGAAGGCGACGTTTAAGGGCCACTGCTCCATTTTGCCGCATCCGCCCGTGACGAAGGAGAAGATCTCGCACTTGTCGGAGAGGCCGACGATATCGTTGAGCGTTTCGAACACGTTGCCCGTGAGGACGGCTATCTTTACGGGGGAGCCTATCTTGCCGTCGACTATCTCGTAGCAGAGCGAGGGCGCGAGCGTGAAGGTGCTCATGCCCGAGCCGTGCTTTATGCCCTTTATGAAGTAGCCGTGGGAGACGCCTGCGAACAGCTCCTCCTCTGTCTTGTCGCCCGCTTCAATGACGGTGGACGTCATGCGGACGATGGGTTCGAAGTCGCAGCTGACGCCGCGGGCGTTGCCCGTGACGGCTTCGCCGAGGTCGGCGGCGGTCGCTGCGCTGTGCAGCCTGCCCGCGAGCACGCCGTTCTTTATGAGGTAGACCTTGCCCGCCTTGGTGCCCTCGTCGTCGTAGGGCACATAGCCGCAGCCTTCAATGAGGCCGCTGTCGTAGATGGACAGTATGTCGGCACCCACCTTTTTGCCTATCTCCCACTCGCGGCGCATGGTCTCGTCGCCGACCATGAAGTCGGCTTCGGACTTGTGGCCGAAGGATTCGTGGGCGAACACGCCCGCCACTACGGGCGCGAGTATTACGGGGTAGCTGCCCGGCTCGACGGGTTTGGCGTTGAGGAGATAGTTGACGTCCTCCTCCACCATGCCCTTGAGGTCGTCCTCGGTGACGGCGAGGGCGCCGAAGGTTGTGGCCGAGCGCTGGAGATTGTCGTCGAAGGTGTTTTCGCCGTCGGCATAGGAGGCCGAGAACGACGCGCCGCACATCTGATAGTCATACTTTATGTGCGAGCCCTTGGACGAGAAGAATTCGTAAAGGCTGTACCTGTCGTTGTAGAGGGCGGTGGTCATCTTTATGTAGCCGCAGCCCTCGAAGGCGGCAAGCCTTTGGGTGAGGAAGGCGCGCTTGGCCTCCTCGGGCACGTCCTTTACGCAGTTGTCGACAAATACAAGCTTTTGCTTGTTGTGCGCCTCTAATTTTTGCACGACGGGCGTGGAGTACACGCCGAAGTTGGCCGTGGCGTTTTTATAGAGAGCTTCGAGCTCCTCCTGTATGTCGTCGAGTTTATATGTTGAAGAATAGTACCACATGGTGCCGTCGTAGACGCGGATGAACGCCTTTTTGACGGAGGAGGACTTGCACTCCTCGAGCGAACCGTTGCGGTAGCGTATGGAGGTGGTGAACCTGTCCTCCACCCTTACGTCGGCATAAAAGCCCTGTCTGAATTTTATCATATTGCTCCTTGAGCCGCGCGCGGCGCGGCAAAACCTTGACTGATTATATTATAAACTATAATTTGCCAAAAAGCAATAGGCGGAGTGAAAATAACTTACAATTTTCACCTATGCAACACCTACGGGCATATAAGCGCGGCGCAAAAGAGGCCGATATGTATAGAAAGCGCCCCGCCGAAGGGGACTTCGGCGGGGCGCGAAAGAGTTAAAATTGAATTTATTCGAGTTCGAAGGCGCCGGTGTACAGCTGATAGTACTTGCCCTTCTGGGCGATGAGCTGGTCGTGGCTGCCGCGCTCGATTATTTCGCCGTGGTCGAGCACCATTATGGCGTGACTGTTGCGGACGGTGGACAGCCGGTGGGCAATGACGAACACCGTTCTGCCCTCCATAAGCTTATCCATGCCCTGCTCGATGAGCTTTTCGGTGCGGGTATCGATGGACGAGGTGGCCTCGTCGAGGATGAGCACGGGGCACTGCGAGACCATTGCGCGGGCTATGGCCAGAAGCTGGCGCTGGCCCTGCGAGAGGTTGGCGCCGTCGCCGCTGAGCATTGTGTTGTAGCCCTCGGGCAGGTGGGTGATGAAACTGTCGGCATTGGCCAGCTTGGCGGCCCTTATGCACTCCTCGTCGGTGGCGTCCAGCCTGCCGTAGCGGATGTTGTCCATTACCGTGCCGGTGAACAGGTGGGTGTCCTGAAGCACTACGCCGAGCGAACGGCGAAGGTCGGCCTTGTTTATGTCGCGTATGTTGATGCCGTCGTAGGTGATAGTGCCCGACTGTATGTCGTAAAAGCGGTTGATGAGGTTGGTTATGGTCGTCTTGCCTGCGCCCGTCGAGCCGACGAAGGCAATCTTCTGGGCGGGTTTTGCGTAGAGCGAAATGTGCTTTAAGATGACTTTTTCGGGCGTGTAGCCGAACACTACGTCGTCGAAGCGGATGTCGCCCCTGAGGGGGATATACTCGAAGGTGCCGTCGGGCAGGGGCTTCTTCCACGCCCAGCCGCCGTCCTCCGACTCGCCGCGGGTGAGGGTTATGTCGCCGCCCTCGTCCTCGGGGGTGGTGTCTATCATCTCGAAGATGCGCTCGGCGCCGGCAAGGGCCATGACTATGGCGCTGAACTGCTGCGAAACCTGCTGCACGGGCATGTTGAACTGCCTTGTGTACATGAGGTAGGAGACGAGCATGCCGGCCATTACGGCCATTCTGTTGGCGACGTCGGCCTTTTGCACGCTGCAGAAGATGGACAGCAGTCCCGTCTCTCCCGCGAAGGCCATGATGAGCGCGCCTACGAGCGCGACCAGAACATACTGCAGGTAGCCGAGGTTGTTGTTTACGGGGCCCATGAGGAAGGCGTAGCCGTTAGCCACGCTGCCCGCCTCGTTGAGGGCGTCGTTGACCTTTTTGAAGTCGGCGCGGGCGTTGGGCTCGTGGCAGAATACCTTTATTACCTTCTGGCCCTCGGTCATCTCCTCAACGTAGCCGTTGAGGGCGCCCAGAGCCTTCTGGTTGGCGAGGTAGTACTTTGCCGACATGCCGCCTATGAACTTTGTGGCGAACACTATGCCGACGAGCACCGCGCACACTACGAGCAGCAGCGTTACGCTGTAGGTTATCATGAAGGCGAGCACGGCAAGAAGCGTGAGCACCGAGGAGATGAGCTGGGGTATGGTCTGCGTGAGCAGCTGACGCATGGTGTCGACGTCGTTGGTGTACAGGCTCATCAGGTCGCCGTGGGTGTGGGTGTCGAAGTACTGCAGGGGCAGGGTCTGCATGGTGGCGAACATGTCGTCGCGCATCTTTTTAAGAGTGCCCTGCGCAATGTACATCATGATGAGGTTGTATGCAAAGGACGATATGGCGCCCGCCGCATATATGCAGCCCATTATCAGGATGTTGGACATTACGAGGTTCATGTCGGCGTTCATCTGATGGTCGATGAGCTCGGTGGTGATTATGGACACGCGCGAGGCGGCCGTTACGTTGGCCACCGAGGCTATGCACACGAAGAATATTACGCAGACCGTGGCAAACTTGTTGCGCAGAAATGAGTACCTGAGCACTCTGCCTAAAGTTTTCATAGGAGTTTTGGCCCCCCTCGAAGTCTTTATGAGATCGCCGCCGAAATCCTTATTCTTTTTTAAAGAAGGCATTATTCGTCACCTCCCTTTACCTGCGATTCGAATACTTCCCTGTAGATCTCGTTGCTTTGGAGCAGCTGCTCGTGCGTGCCGATGCCCGATATCCTGCCCTCGTCGAGCACTACTATCTTGTCGGCGTCCTGCACCGAGGCGACGCGCTGGGCGATTATTATCTTGGTGGTGTCGGGCGCGTACTTTCTGAGATTTTCGCGTATGGTGGCGTCCGTCTTGGTGTCGACGGCGGACGTGGAGTCGTCGAAGATTATCACCTTGGGGTGCTTGAGAAGGGCGCGCGCTATGCACAGCCTCTGCTTCTGTCCGCCCGAAACGTTTACGCCGCCCTGGCCGAGGTCGTAGTCGTACTTGCCGGGCAGGTTTTGTATGAACTCGTCGGCGCAGGCGAGAGCGGCGGCCTCGCGCACCTCCTCGTCGGTAGCGTTTTCGTCGCCCCAGCGGAGATTTTCGGCCACCGTGCCCGAGAAGAGCACGTTCTTCTGCAGCACCATGGCCACGCTGTTGCGGAGGGCGTCGAGATTGTACTTTCTGACGTCCACTCCCCCCACCTTGACCGAGCCCGAGGCGACGTCGTACAGGCGGGGTATGAGGGAGACGAGCGAGCTCTTGCCCGAGCCCGTGGCGCCTATTATGCCCACCGTCTCGCCCGAGGCTATGTGCAGGTCGATATTCTTGAGCACGGCCACGTCGGCCTTCTGCGAATAGCGGAAGTCGACGCCGTCGAAATCTATCGAGCCGTCCTTTACTTCGGCTATCTGCTCCTTGGCCTTGGGGAGGGTAGTCCTCTCGTCGAGCACCTCGACGATACGTTCGGCCGAGCCCCTTGAAAGGGCTATGAAGTTGAGGCACATGGCCACCATCATGACGCCCGAGAGTATCTGCGCGGAGTACTGGATGAGGGTCTGCAGTTCGCTGGGCTGTATGCCGCCGGCTATGTTGCCGACGTACATGTTGGAGCCCATGGTGAGGATGATTATGTTGACTATGAACATGACGAGCATGACGCTGGGCATCATGATGGTCAGTATTCTTTCGGCCTTGACCGAGTATGTATATACGTCGGCGGTGGCCTTCTTCATCTTGGAGACCTCTCTGTCCTCCCTGACGTACGACTTTACCACCCTTATGGCCGTGAGATCCTCCTGCACGACGGCGTTGAGCGCGTCGTACTTTTTGAACATGGTTCTGAAGTAGGGCACGACCCTGTACATGCAGATGGACACGACTATTCCGAGCACTATGGCGGCGCCCGCGAAGATGGCGGCCATTACAGGCTCGATGACTATGGTCATTATTATCGACGCGACGAACAGGATGGGCGCGCGCACCAACATTCTTATGGCCATCTGATAGGCGTTCTGAACGTTGGTGACGTCGGTGGTGATACGCGTGATGAGGCTGGCCGTGGAATAGTTGTCGATGTTTTCAAAAGAGAAGGACTGAAGGTTGTTGTACATGTCCTCCCTGAGGTTGTGCGCAAAGCCGCACGAGGCTTTGGCCGCCAGCTTGGCGCCCGCCGCGCCCGCGACGAGCGCAATGACGGCGCACACTATCATAAGCGTTGCCGAAACGCCTATGACGGCCATGTCGACTTCGGGCTTTTTGTTCTCGGCGACCAGCTGAAGTTCGCCTTCGATAAAGGTCATAAGGAAGGGTATGACTATTTCCATTATCGCCTCCACCGCCATTAAGACGGGGACGACGATGGAAGCAGTTTTATACTCCCTTACGCTTTTGAGTAGTTTTTTGATCATATATTACTCCGAAAAAAATTATTGACGAAAGATATTATGAAAGTCGATATGTTGCCTTGCGGCAACCCGATATGCCCCGTACGGGGCCCGATATGGCCGCGTGAGGCGCGGCCTCGATATGCGGCGACAATCGCCGCGTTGAGGTAAAAAGTGTATCCGAAGGGTAATCGGGGGGATTTCTCCGCTCCGTTCGTCGGGCAAAAGCCCTCCTCTCTTCGGTCGAAATGACAACCTTATAATCGGGGGGATTTCTCCGCGCGCTCGGCTTGACAGCCTCGCTTGGTTTCGCGTCTTGTTCGTGTTCAAAAAAATGCTTGCGTTCATGGCGAAAGCGGCGCTTACGCTTGCCCGAAATGACATACTCTGCCCAAGAGGGCGGCGCACTCTATCCCCTCCTCCTTGTCATGCCGAGCAGCGCGCCGATATGGTTGGGCGCGATAATAGCATGAGCGCGCGTTGCCGAGGCATCTCACCGCGACAGCAGCAGATAAGTTGTAGTAAAAGTGTATCTGAAGCGTAGCCGGGGAGATTTCTCCGTTTCGCACACTTCGTGTGCTTCAGTCGAAATGACAAGCTCTACCCGAGGGGTGCCGTTCGGCCGCTTGACCCGTCAGTTTTCGAGGCTGTTCAACACCTTTAATATAATGGAGCGGAAGGAGGCGAGCTCTTCGGGCGTGAGCGAGCTGTTTATGCGCTCGTCGCACATGTCCATGAGTTCGCGGTTTCTTTCGCAGAGCTCCTCTCCCTTTTCGGTGAGGGAGATGTACTTTGTGCGCGCGTCGTCGACCGAGGAGCAGCGGGTGAGAAAGCCGCCCTTTTCGAGATTGACGAGCATGGCCGAGACCGAAGAGGGACGCAGCCCCGTGGCGCGCTCGATATCGCGCTGACAGACGCTTTCGCCGTGCGAGCTCCTTATTTTGGTGAACACGAGCGCGTGCAGCTGCACGGCGCTGACGCCGTACTCGGCGAGGTTGATGTCGTTGTTCCTCACGAGAGCCCTGTGCAGACTGCAGATGAGACCGAATATCCTTTGATTTTCCACTTTGCCCTGCGCGCGGACGGGCCGCGGCGTAAAAAAATATTTCGACTTCAAACTGTTTGAAATCGAAATAATTATATGATATCGCATTTAATTTGTCAATGGTTTGAAAGGGGACAATCGTGAAAAAAACGTGAAAAAATTTTACAGTGAAAACTACGAACAAAATATTATTCGTCCGCACATATGTGCGGACGAATAACAATGCTCTATACATTTTCGGGGGCAGTCAGTCGCCCTTGAAATCGCCCTTTATCTCCTCCATTCCCTCTCCCTCTACCTTGCCGAAGAGTATCTCCTTTGCGGAGGGCTGCTCCTTTGCCTTGTCCTCGGTCAGCACTTCATCCATGGTGACCTGACTGTCGGCGGCGGGGCGCAGCTTTTTGCGCGTCTCCTCGTCGTAGACGGCGACGTCGTACTCCATCTTTTTTAAATTTTCGTCGGAGTAGGCCTTTTCAAGCTCCTCCTCCTTGCGCTCGGCCAGCTTGCGCTGCACGTCCGCCCTCATAAAATATGCCAAAAGCAACAGCGCGAACAGCGCCGCCGCGCAGATCATTACAATATATACAGGTTCCATAACTTTATTTTAGCAGTATAAATAAATTTTGTCAACATTTAATTTGATTTTATCGTCGCTTTGTTGTATAATATACAAAAACAGTACGGGCGAGTACAATAATGGTACCGGCGAGGAAAATGAGATGACTACCGATAAGAGGGTCGTAAAGACGAGAAAGGCCATAACCGAAGCCTTTATGAAGCTTTCTCTTGAAAAGGACGTGCGCAAGATAACCGTTTCGGACATTGCCGAGAGGGCGATAATCAACCGCTCTACTTTCTACCTCCACTACGGCGACGCCAAGGAGGTGCTCGAGGAGATAGAGCGCAACATAACGGAGGCCGTCTACTCCATTATATATAAGTTTGACGTGGCCGACATCTACGGCAGTCTGAACAGGATATTCATTGCGCTGACGAGCAGGCTGGACAATCATCTGTCCTTTAAAAACTTTATGCTGTACTCCACGGCCTCGAGCTACGTTGTGGCGAGCATTAAAAAGACACTAATCGACGCGGCAATGAGGAGCATTGCCGAGCGCAAGTTTGACGTTTCGCCCAAGAGGGCCGAAATAACGCTGCCGTACATGATTTCGGGCATAACCGACTCGTACATATCGTGGGCGACGGGCGAAAACGAAATTTCGCTGGGAGAGTTCTGCACGCTGGTGAGCGAACTGACGGCGGCCTGCATAGCCGTGATGAAGGGTTGATCGCGGCATATTGGCGTATCTTTTCCATAACTATGTATTGATTTTTAGAACAGGGCGCCCGCCGCACTTTTTAAGTGCGGCGGGCGCCCTCTTACGCCGACGGCGGCAATATGATCCCTCCCTCATAAACGGGGCGGGGACGATATATAATAATAGTATGAAAAAGATAATGTTCTGCGGCGGCGGGAGCGCCGGCCACGTCATACCCAACATGGCGCTGTGCGAACAGCTTAAGGACGGCTACGAGCTGTGCTATATAGGCACAAGGGGAATTGAGCGGGATATATGCCGCAGCTACGGCATTAAATTCTACGCCTTCGACGGGGTAAAGCTTGTGCGGGGAAAGATATTTGAAAACCTTTCGGCGCCCGCAAAGATAGTTAAAAGCGTTAAGGAGTGCGGTGACATACTCGACGAGGCGAGGCCCGATCTGCTATTCTGCAAGGGGGGATACGTCAGCTTCCCTCCCGCCGTGGCCGCCTCGAAGAGGGGCATACCCGTCCTCACCCACGAATCCGACCTGACGCCGGGGCTGGCCAACAAGCTGATAGCCAAAAAGTGCAGGAGAGTGCTGACGGCCTTTCCCTCCACCGCCGCAAGGCTTAAAAACGGCGTATATACGGGTGCGCCGCTGAGGCGGGAGCTGTTCGGCAGGGACAGGATAATGGCCAAACGCGCGTACGGGTGCGACCTGCGGCCCACAATACTCGTATTTGGCGGCGGGAGCGGGTCGCGAGCCATCAACAACTGCCTAAGAGCATGCGCGGCTGAGCTGTGCAAGAGCTACAATATACTGCACATATGCGGGCGGGGAAACGCCGTGTTTGCCGACATACGAGGCTATAAACAGATAGAGTACGCCGCCGACATGGGCGAGATATACGCCGCGGCCGACTACGCCGTATCGCGCTGCGGGGCCAACGCCGCGTGCGAGCTTGTGGCGCTGAGGATACCCGCCCTGTTCATCCCCCTTGAAAACGGCGCCTCGAGGGGCGATCAGGTGGAGAATGCGCATTACTTCGAGGAGCGGGGGCTGTGCAGGGTGCTGCGGGAGCGCAACCTCAGCCCGCAGTCGCTCAAAGAGGGCATCGACGCGCTTGTATGCGACGGGCAACTTAAAACCGCGCTCAAGAGCAATACCCTCAGGCGCGGCAACGAAAGAATAATCGAGGAGATAGTTTGCGCCATGTCCGCAAACGGATAAAATGCGTTCGTCGGGCTATATCAGGCCCTCTATCAGAATTTTCAGGCCTATCCCCACGAGGATGAGGCCGCCGAGGATCTGCGCGACGCCCGTCTTTTTTTCGAAGAGTTTGCCCACGCGCGATCCCAAAAAGACTCCCGCGCACACTATGGCGAAGGTGACGGCGCCTATCATGGCCGTGTAGCCCCAAACGGTGACCTCGGTTATGCCCTCGTCGTACATGGCGATAAAGCTGACGCCGACCGCCAGAGCGTCTATACTCGTGGCGACGCCCTGCACAAGCACTTCGGGCAGGCTGAACTTTTTGGGGATGAGCTGTTCGTCGCGCGAGCGCAGCTCCTTTGCGGCGTCGACTATCATTTTCAGGCCTATAAAGAGCAGCAGCGCGAAGGCCACCCAATGATCGAACCTGTCGATATATGCCGTATCTATGACCTGCGAAAGGCCGAACGCGACAAAAAATCCCGCAAGGGGCATGGCCATCTGAAAGAGCGCGAAGGTGAGAGCTATGCCCCCTCCCTTTCTCCTGTCGAGGTCGCTGTAGCACATGCCGTCGCAGAGGGATACGGCAAAGGCGTCCATCGCGAGAGAGACGCCGATAAGGATTACCTGAAGTATGAGTTCCCAAGTCCACATGCAGTCATTATAATATAAACGGGATGAATTGTAAAGGCGCGCGGGGCGGGGCATTTAAAAAATATTTAAAAATTTTTTGAAAAAGCCGTAAAAATAGTTTGCATTTTGTAATTTTTAAAGTATAATAATAAAGCTGTCGGAGAGAGCATTCATTTTATCGACGACAGGCGCATGCAAGCCCGTGGGGGTGAGCAATAAAATTAAATATTGAGGTGTAGCGCAGTTTGGTAGCGCGTCTGGTTAGGGACCAGAAGGTCGTGGGTTCAAGTCCCGTCACCTCAACCACGTCGCCGCAAGGCGCGTTTTGCAGCAAGCCGAGTATAACTCGGCTTGTTTGCTTTTACGCCTGCGGCTCCTTTTTCGCGCAAATACTACAGTTTTGCGCGAGACTGTGGTAAAGATACATGCACTCCGTGAAAGCAAATTCGCCCTTGCCCGCCCCCTCTTCGCGGGTGTGGTGCTTTGGCGATTTGCTACTTATTTTTCGGAGGGTGCTCGCGGGGCTGCGCACGCTTCGCGGAGCGGTAAAATCATTTATGCAAGGCGCGTTTTGCAGCAAGCCGAGTATAACTCGGCTTGTTTGCTTTTACGCCTGCGGCTCCTTTTTCGCGCAAAGCAGGCTAAAGCGTGAGGCCACCCCCACTCTTGTCATGCCGAGCAGCGCGCCAATATGGTTTGGCGCAATATAGGCGAGAGCGCGCGTTGCCGAGGCATCTCCCAAACCTTGCAACTGTCGGACAGAGAGATCCCTCGCTGTTGCTCGGGATGACAAGTCTGGCCCACCCTCCCACCCCCGAGCTTTTCGCCTCTACAAAATGAGGTGAAAAGTGTATCTGAAACATAGCCGTGGAGATTTCTCGGCTACGCTCGAAATGACGGGCTCTACCCAAGAGGGGCGGAGCGAGGCTCCGCCCACCCCCTTGTCATGCCGAGCAGCGCACCAATATGGTTGGGCGCGATACGAGCGAGGGCGCGCGTTGCCGAGGCATCTCGTCGTAACAGGGACGAACAAGCTAAGGGCAGAGTAAAAGCAGGGCAAAGTGGTTTGCCCTGCTTGTTTTATTACTATACAAAAATGAATAGTTGGAGCATAGTGCGGGGGCAATCACACTTTTTGCAGTGTGATAGTCACCTTTTCGCCGTTGATGGACTGCACCTTTTCGAAGCCCTGAGGGCGCCCCTCCTCCACCGAAACGGCGAGGACGTCGGAGGCGAAAGCGGCCTTTTTGAGGACGCTTAATACGCGGCCATCGGCGACATAGTACACCTTTATGCGGTCGGTTACCTCAAAGCCTGCCTCCTTGCGCATATTCTGTATTTTGGAGACAAGCTCGCGCTCTACGCCCTCGTTCAAAAGTTCTTCGGTGAGGTGGGTGTCGAGAGCGACGGTTATGCCCCTGTCGGCGGCGGCTACATAGCCCTCGGCTGACTGCGTGAAAATCTGCAGATCGTCCTGCGTCAGTTCGACGCCCAACTCTTCGACGGCATATACTCCGCCGTCTTTGACCGCTGCGACGACCTTTTCGGCGTCGCAGTCGTTTAAGAAGGCGGTTATCTTGCCGAGCAGTTTGCCGTACTTGGGCCCGAGGGTCTTGAGCTGTGGCTTGAGCTTATAGGTTATATACTTTGTGGCGTCGTCGGCGACGGAAAAGCTCTTTACGTTGAGTTCGTCCAGCACTATGCGCGTTTCATCGGGGGTGAGCGCGAAGTCGCGCGAGGTGACGACTATCATTTCGGCGAGGGGCTGGCGGTTCTTTAAGTTGCCTGCGTTGCGCGCGGCGCGGCCGAGGACGACGATGTCGAGCACTCCCTCCATTCCCTTTTCAAGCGCCTCGTCTATCATGCTTTGGTCGGCGGCGGGGAAGTCGCACAGGTGCACCGACTGAGGGGCGTCCTTAAAGAAGGCGGGAACGAGGTTGAGATACATCATCTCGGCAATGAAGGGCGTGAAGGGCGCCGTCAGCTTGGCGAGCGTGACGAGCACGCAATAGAGCGTGGTGTAGGCGGCGGCCTTGTCCTCGGTCATTTCGCTGCCCCAATACCTGTCTCTGCCGCGGCGGACGTACCAGTTGGAGAGCACGTCGACAAAGTCCTGAAGCGCCCTTGCGGGCTCGGTTATCTCGTACCTTTCGAGGTCGGCGTCGACAAGCTTTACGAGTGAGTTGAGTTTGGATAGTATCCACCTATCCATTAAGGACAGCTTGCAGTCCTTGAGCGAATATTCGGAGGGGTCGTATTTGTCTATCTCGGCATAGAGAGTGAAGAAGGCGTAGGTGTTCCACAGCGTGCCGATATACTTGCGCTGGGCTTCGGAGACGGCCTCCTCGTAGAACCTCGAGGGCAGCCACGGGGCGGACGAGGTGTAGAAGTACCAGCGGACAGCGTCGGCGCCCTGCTTGTCGAGCACTGACCAAGGGTCGACGACGTTGCCCTTGTGCTTGGACATTTTTATGCCGTTTTTATCGTTGACGTGGCCCAAAACTATGCAGTTTTTGAAGGGCGCCCTGCCGAAGAGGATGGTGTTGATGACGAGAAGGGTGTAGAACCAGCCCCTCGTCTGGTCGACGGCTTCGGAGATGAAGTCGGCGGGGAATGTCTCCTCGAACACGTCCTTGTTTTCAAAGGGGTAGTGATACTGCGCGAAGGGCATGGAGCCTGAGTCGAACCAGCAGTCGATGACTTCGGGCGTGCGCTTCATCTTGCCGCCGCACTTGGGGCAGGTGCAGACTAAATCGTCGAGATAGGGCCTGTGCAGCTCGATCTGCGCGTCTTCGGAGAGGCCGCACTTTTGTTTGAGCTCGGCCTTGGAGCCGATGACCTCTATTTCGCCGCAGTCGGGGCACACCCAGACGGGCAGGGGCGTTCCCCAATACCTGTCGCGCGAAAGACCCCAGTCGATGACGTTTTCCAGGAAATTGCCCATGCGGCCGTCGCGGATGGTTTCTGGCATCCAATTTACCGAGCGGTTGGCGGCGATTATATCCTTTTTGACCTTGGTGACCTCGATGAACCACGACGAGCGGGCGTAATATAAAAGGGGCGTGTCGCACCGCCAGCAATGGGGATAGTCGTGCTCGAAGGGCACGACTTTGAAGAGCTTGCCCTCCTCTTCGAGCCTTTCGATTATCTTTTTATCGGCCTTTTTGGCAAAGACGCCGCTGAGCGAGGGGAAGCGCTCGTCGAAGCAGCCCTGCTCGTTGACGAGCTGGACGACGGGGAGGGAATACCTTTTGCCCACCTTGTAGTCGTCCTCGCCGAAGGCGGGGGCAATGTGAACTACGCCCGTGCCGTCGCCCATGGTAACGTATGTGTCGCAGACGACGTAGTGCGCCTTTTGGGGCGCGCTTGCAGGCGATATGCGCACGATCTCGCGCGAGGTTTCGGGGAACAGCGGCTCGTATTCCAGCCCCTCGAAATCCTTACCGGGCTTTTCTTCAAGTAAGGAATACTCCTCGAATAAATTGCCGACGAGGGCCTTGGCAAGAATGTACTGCACTCCCTCCGACTCTATCCTGACGTAGGGTTCATCGGGGTTGACGCAGAGGGCGACGTTTGAAGGGAGCGTCCAGGGCGTAGTTGTCCATGCAAGGATATACAGGTTTTCCTTACTCCTTACCTTAAAGCGAGCGACGACGGAATTTTCCTTGACGAGCTTGTAGCCCTGCGCCACCTCGTGCGAGGACAGGGCGGTGCCGCAGCGGGGGCAATAGGGCACTATTTTGTGGCCCTTGTATAAGAGGCCCTTTTTGTGCATCTCCTTTAAAGCCCACCACTCCGACTCGATATAGTTGTCGTCGTAGGTGACGTAGGGGTGATCCATGTCGACCCAATAGCCGACGCGGTCGGACATCTTTTCCCACTCGCCCTTGTACTTCCAGACCGACTGCTTGCACTGCTTGATGAAGGGCTCGATGCCGTAGCTTTCTATCTGCTGCTTGCCGTCGATGCCGAGGGATTTTTCAACTTCGAGCTCGACGGGCAGGCCGTGGGTATCCCAACCGGCCTTGCGAAGGACATGCCTGCCCTTCATGGTGCGGTAGCGCGGGATGATATCCTTCATTACCCTTGTTAAAATGTGGCCGATATGGGGCTTGCCGTTGGCCGTGGGAGGGCCGTCGTAGAAGGAGAACTCCTCCCCTCCCTCATTTTTTTGGACAGATTTTTCGAAGATGCCATTGTCCTTCCAGAATTTTCCGATAGATTTTTCGCGGTCGACAAAGTTGAGAGATGTGTCTACTTTATTGTACATAGTTATCCTCTTAAAATTATGTGAAACGGCAGGGGCAGCGTTTTTCGGCGGAAAATAAAAAAGGCAAAGTGCCGCTTTGGACACTTTGCGAAGTGCTTGTAAACCACCAAAACAAACTGACATTTGCCGCACTTATAACGTGGTGCGAATACGTGCGCCCTTACTGTGAGTTGGGGGCGCAGGCTGAGGGGTGATATACGCAAGACCGCCCGAACCGCTTTCACCAAAACGCGGAACTCTCTGCAAGGCACCTGTTTTTGCGGCGTTGTCCCCTGTTATCGCCTTTGAAATTGAGTTACGAATATATTATAATGAAAGCGCCGCAAATTGTAAAGCAATTTGCGGGGCAAAATGGGAGCAATATTTTTATATGCGGCCTAACATTAAAGGCCCTTTAAGGGCACTATTTATGAGGGCGGATATTTATAGACCTGTTATAGCCGCCGAAATTTTCGGGGATGAAGGCGATGACGGCCTCGTTTAATATCCCCTCGCCGACGGCCTTTTGAAGGAGAGATAAGTAACACTCATTATATACAAGCAGAGGAATGGGAACATTATGCTCAAAATTATAGCCGATGAGTAATTATTAAGATATGTATTTGACCCCCTTTTTTTAATAAGTATAGCATAAACGCGCATATTTGCCAATATTTGTAAAATAAAACGTAAAATTTACCCGAAATTTGCTGTATTATTTGTATTTTCTGTATTAGCTGTATTATATATCTGTACTTATTGTATTAAATTGAAAACAATTCGTCGGACAGCGACGAGGCATGAGGGCAAGAAATTTTAAGACAACAGGATGTGTTGCAAACCTTTGTACGTCTGCCGTCCTTTAAAGAAAATATCCTGCGGCCGTTCGTGTAGTATATTGTGCCGTCGTTGGCGATATCGAAATCGACTACGCCATCGGCGAGAGGAGTGCCGTCGGACAATTTTATCAGCTGCCAGCTTTTAGGAACAAAACCGAAGTCGGAGTCCTTTTTTGATGCGTTGCGCTCTTCCTCCCTTTCGATATCGATGAGATTGCCGGCAACAGCAACTTTACGCGAATCGTAATCTCTGCCTTTGGCGGGGTTGTCGCCCGACGAGGTGAGGCTTTTGCCCGAAAAGGCTCGAACAAACACGTTGATAAAGCCGACAATGCCCTGAAGTATGCGATAGGGAATGAGGATAATTTCCAAAAGAGGGTTGGCACGCCTTTTGCCCGCGGGCGCCTTGATACAGTACAACTCGCCGCTATGGCGCACAGGGCGGAAATAACTGAAGTTCTGAGAGGCGGCCACCTCTTCGAGCGACATTGTAAAGAGGTCGAGCCTGTAAATTGCGGAGGGCGAATAACAGACAAAATTGCCGTTTATATCTCTGCCGACCGAACGCGAGCAATAGTAGACGACATTGGCTTCGTCGGGCGAAAATACGGGATCCTCGTCGGCGGTATCGCCTTCGGTGACCGTGCGCACGTCGCCCTTTTTTATATCGATGACGGCAATATCGCTGTTGTAGTAATTTGTCTTTACCGAAGTGAGCAGCACACCGGACGAGCTGTCGTAACAGCCGCCCGAAAATTTGGCCGAGGCAGAGTTTACTACATGCCTTTCGGGCGATTTCTGATCGTCCGGCGTGTGAAAGTACACGCCCGAACTTTCGCCGGCGATAAATGAATAGACAATATCGCCGTTTTCGGCAGGCCACGCGCCGGTTACGGACGCATTGACGGCGGAGTCGTAAGGGTCGGAATAACTATCGCGAAAGACGGCACCCGAACCCGTAGTCTTCCACGCCTTGGAGCGGCCGATGGCCTCTATGTTATTTTTGTAATTTACTATGGCGGGCGCTGTAAATGTGACGAGATTTTCGCCGTCGTACACTCCTATATTTTCGCCGTCGGCATAAACTAACTTTTTCATATTTCTCCGGAAGTCATCAAGATCATACTGTATTAAGGAAAACCTTACTTTAGCGGTACCTGCGCGGCGGCGTTTACAGTGAGGGGCGCGAAGTCACCGGCGAGGTATTTGTTGAGGCCCTCCGCGGCTATCATGGCGGCGTTGTCCGTGCAGTACTTTATCCGGGGCAGGACAAGCTTCAGGCCCTCCCTTTTACAGGCCGCGGAGAGAGTTGAGCGAAGGTATGCGTTGGCAGCCACTCCTCCGCCGGCAGTGACCGTTGAAACGCCCCTGCTCTTTGCGAGCAAAATAGTGTTTTCAACGAGGGGATCGATGGCGGCGCGCTGGAAGGAGGCCGCGACGTCGGCAACGTTTACCTCCTCGCCGCGCTGCGAAAGATTGTGGCAGTAGTTGATTACGGCCGTCTTTAATCCGCTATAAGAAAAGGCGAGGGACGAGCTGTGCCTGACCTGCGCCGAAGGGAAGGTAATGATATCCTTACCGCCCTCTGCCGCGCGCTGGATATTGGGGCCACCGGGATAGGGCAAGCCGAGCACGCGCGCACACTTATCGAAGGCTTCGCCCGCGGCGTCGTCGAGCGTTTGCGCGAGCACCTCGAAACCAAAATAGCTTTTGGTGTGCAGAATAGCGGTGTGGCCGCCGCTGGCAAGCAAGGTTATGAAGGGCGGCTGTAAGGATGGGTCGTCGAGGTAGGCCGCGGCGAGGTGGCCGCGGATATGACTGACGGCAATAAGAGGCACGCCCAAAGAGTACGCCAGCCCCTTGGCAAATGACAGGCCGACGAGCAGGGCGCCGAGGAGCCCCGCCCCGTAGGTGACGGCCACGGCATCGATATCCGAAAGCTCTATGCCCGCCTCCTTAACGGCGCGCGAGGTGACTTCGTCGACGGCGTCGGTGTGGGCGCGCGAGGCTATTTCGGGCACCACTCCGCCGTACTTGGCCTGTTCGGCGGCGGAGGAAATTATGCAGTTGGAGAGTATTTTTCTGCCCCTTAAGACGGCGCAGGCTGTTTCGTCGCAGCTGCTCTCAAGGCCCAAAATTATGGGCTCGGGCTTAATTTTTATGTTTGAAAGGTCGTACATATCTTAAATAATGCCGCGGCGGCCCCGGCCGCCGCGGCAAATTTTTCCGCAATCATACAGCCCGAAGGAAACTTTGCCACTTCGGGAGGGTGTGCGCGCCTGACGCTCCCCGCCGAATTGGCCGAAGCGCGCAGACTGCGCGGGTCGATTTAATTGGCCTCGGCGATCTTTGCGGTGTATTATCTTCGCCGCAGCGAGGCCTTAAAATGCTGCCTTAAGCGGGTTCGTCGAAGCCGTCGGGCATGGAGGCTATGGAGTCGAGATCGGTGGTCTCCTCGTAGTCGAAGCCGTCGCCCGCGCCTGCGGTGACGTCCTCTGCGACCACGCCGCCGACCGAGTTGACGACGTTGACGGGGCTCTTTACCCTGATGACCTTTTTGGATTCGGGCACCTTTTTAAGCAGCTCGCTTATGGACGCATTGAGGTGGACGCAGAATTTGACGTGTCCGCCCGCCTGCTTGTCGCTGTAGAGCCCGAGCATTATCATAGTCCTTATAGTGCACGCCGTGTTGGCGACGTAGACGACGGCCTTGTTCAGCGCGTCGAGCTTGGCGCGGCGTTCGGCCAGAAGGCTGACCGATGACAACAGCGCTGCGGCCTTTACACCGTTTTCGAGCATGTTTTCGCGCAGGGTCTTGCCCTCGCGGACGAAGGTCTGGCTTTCGTAGAGCTCTACGAGTTTAAAAAGCAGTTGGTCGCCCACCTCGGACATGGTCACGGGTCTGTTTGCGGCTGTGTTCTTAGACATATCAACTTTTCCTCCCGCCGTTGCCGGCATCATATGTTGTATTTTATACGGTTTTCTTTAAATAGTCTATTATAAATCCCTGAATGTCGCCGTCCATCACCGCCTGTATGTTGGTGTTTTCGTAGCCTGTGCGGTGGTCTTTGACGAGGGTGTACGGGCAGAATACATACGAGCGTATCTGACTGCCCCACTCTATCTTTTTGATTTCGCCCTTGAGTTCGGCGTCGGCCGCCTCCCTTTCGGCTATCTGCCGCTCCAAAAGTTTGGCCCTCAGGTATTGGAAGGCCATTTCCTTGTTCTGAAGCTGGCTTCTCTCATTCTGGCAGGTGACGACTATGCCCGTGGGGAAGTGGGTTATCCTTATGGCCGTTTCGGTCTTGTTTACCTTCTGGCCGCCCGCGCCCGACGAACGGTAGACGTCTATCCTTATATCTTCGTCGCGGATGACGACTTCGCCCTCGTCGTCGACTTCGGGCATGACTTCCGCCGAGGCGAACGAGGTGTGCCTGCGCTTGTTGGAGTCGAAGGGAGAGATGCGCACCAGACGGTGGACGCCCTTTTCGGCCTTTAAAAATCCGTAGGCGTTTTCGCCCTCTACTTTGAACGAAACCGATTTTATGCCGGCCTCGTCGCCGTTTTCGAGGTCGAGCTCGGTGACGCGGAAGCCCTCCTTTTCGCAGTAGCGGCAGTACATTCTGTACAGCATCTGCGTCCAGTCGCAGGCCTCGGTGCCGCCCGCGCCCGCGTGGAGATTCATTATGGCGTTGTTGGCGTCGTACTTGCCCTTTAAAAGGGCGCGTATGCGCATGTTTTCTATGTCGTCCTCGGCCGTCTTTATCATGTCCTCGAGTTCGGGGATGAGGCTCTCGTCGTCGGCCTCCTCTATGAGGTCGATAAAGGTCTTGGCCTCCTCTATGGCCTTTTCGCCCTTTTCGTAGGCGTTTATCTTGCCTTCGATGGAGGATATCTCGCGGCCTATCTTTTTGGACTTTTCGAGGTCGCCCCAAACTTCGGGCTTTTCCTGCTCGCCTTTGAGCTCGGCCAGCCTGCCGCCCAGATTGTCGATATCCAGGGCATACTTGGCCTCGGAGAGGGTGTCGGCAAGGCTCTTGAGGCGCAGCCTGTAGTCGTCGGCTTTAAACATTATTTGTCACCATCGGTTTTAGGTCTGTGGATTTTAACGTCCTCGGGCACGAAGTTGCCGTCGGCGTCGGGACGGGGAAGATCCTGCCTTGTGCGGGCGGCGCGGGCTATCTCCTCGCGCCACTTTGCGCGCTCCTCGGGGGTGGGCATGCGGCGGGGAGGGACGGAAGAGCGGGCCTCTTCGCTGCTTGGTCTGTCGGCCCTCGGCGTGCCGTTTGCGGCGGGCTGACTTTCGCCGTCGGCCTTGGCGGGACGGGCGGGCTGCTGCACCTGACCTGCGCCCTGCGAGCCTGCGGGCTGGACGGGACGGCGGGGAGGCATGGCGGGCACGCGCACTATTTTGCCCTTGAGAAGGCGGGAGATGGTAGTCGTCTGTATGCGGTCGATCATCTCCTCGAACATTTCGTGGCCTTCCTGCTTGTAGGCTATTACGGGATCCTGCTGGGCGTAGCCGCGCAGGCCTATGCCCTTCCTGAGCTGATCCATCGCGTCGATATGGTCTATCCAGTTCCTGTCGACGGCGCGGAGAAGCTCGTTGCGCTCTACCTGATGATAGTCGACCTGACCGCGCGTCTCCTTGGAGATATTTTCTATCTTCCTTTCGTACGCCTGCGTGACCTCGCGCGAGATCTTTTCGAGGGCGTACTCGTAGTCCCACTTTTCAAGCATTTCGTGGGTTATTTCAAACTCGCACTCTTCGGGGTAGACCTTCTGCCTGAGGGCGGCGTTTAAGGCCTCCTCGTCCCACTGTTCGGGCATGGCGTCGGTGTTGACCGTTTCGCGGAGTATCTTTGCGACATAGTCGGGGATGTACTTGAGCATCTGCTCGTGCACGTCGCCGCCGCGCAGCACGTTGAGGCGCTCGCCGTAGATGAGCTTGCGCTGTTCGTTCATAACTTCGTCGTACTGCAGCGTGTGCTTGCGGGCCGAGAAGTTGCGGCCCTCTATGGCCATCTGCGCGTTCTCTATAGAGCGCGACAGCATGCGCGACTGAAGGCACTCGTCCTCGTCCATCAGCGTAGAATATATGGCCTTGAGCTTTTCGCCGCCGAAGCGCTTGGCGAGGTCGTCCTCGAGGGAGATGAAGAACACCGACGCGCCGGGGTCGCCCTGACGGCCGGCACGGCCGCGGAGCTGGTTGTCGATACGCCTTGAGTCGTGGCGCTCGGTGCCTATTATGCACAGGCCGCCCGCCTCGATGACCTTTTCCTTTTCGGCGTCGGTCTCCTTTTTATACATTTCGTAGAGCTCGGCATAGCGCGCGCGGGCAGTCTGCTCCTCCTCGGTGAAGGGCCTGTCGGCGTAGGATATGGCGACCTCTATCATGTCGTGGTCGTACCCCTCCTCCCTCATGCGCTTTTTGGCGAGGTATTCGGGGTTGCCGCCCAAAAGTATGTCGGTGCCGCGGCCGGCCATGTTGGTGGCTATGGTGACGGCGCCGTATCTGCCCGCCTGCGCGACTATTTCGGCCTCGCGGGCGTGGTTTTTGGCGTTGAGTATGTTGTGCTTTATGCCGTTGCGGCGGAGAAGGCGGGAGATCTCTTCGGACTTGTCGACGGTGACGGTACCTATGAGCACGGGCTGACCCTTTTCGTGGCGCTCGGTGACTTCCTGCACTATGGCCTTCTTTTTGCTTTCGACGGTGGCGAAGATCTTGTCGGGCTGGTCGACCCTTATTACGGGCTTGTTGGTGGGGATGCAGACAACGTCGAGAGAGTAGATGGTGCGGAATTCCGCCTCCTCGGTCTTGGCCGTGCCCGTCATGCCCGACAGCTTGTTGTACAGCCTGAAGAAGTTCTGGAATGTGACGGTGGCGTGGGTCTTGTTCTCCTCGCGCACCTTGACGTGTTCCTTGGCCTCTATGGCCTGATGAAGGCCGTCGGAATAGCGCCTGCCCACCATGAGGCGGCCGGTGAATTCGTCGACTATCATTATTTCGCCCTCGTCGGTGACGATATAGTTTTCGTCGCGCATGAACAGCTCGTGCGCCTTGAGGGCCTGCTGGATGTGATGGTTGAGGTCGGCGTTTTCAATGTCGCCGAGGTTTTTGATGCCGAAGAACTTTTCGGCCTTCTTGGCGCCGTTTTCGGTGATGGTGACCGACTTGTCCTTGCGGTCGATGATATAGTCCCAGCTCTCCATATCCTTTAATATGGCGGTGAGCTGATCGTTTATCTTCTGCTCCTCGGCGGTAAGTTCCTGACCCTTTTTCTTGCGGACTGGGATGCGGTTTTCGGCCGCTTTCTTGTCGTCGTCGAAGCCGCCGTGCAGATTTCTGACGAACCTGTCGACGTCGACGTAGAGCTGCGAGCTCTCGCCGCCCTTGCCCGAAATTATAAGGGGCGTGCGCGCCTCGTCGATGAGGATGGAGTCGATCTCGTCGATTATGCAGTAGTTGAGTTCGCGCTGTACCATGGCGGGGATGGACGTCTTTAAGTTATCCCTGAGGTAGTCGAAGCCGAGCTCGTTGTTGGTGGCGTAGATTATGTCGCACTTGTAGGCCTCCTGCTTCTGCCTGTCGTCCATGCCGGGAACGATGACGCCGACGGTGAGGCCCATGAATTTGTGCACCTTGCCCATCCACTCGGCGTCGCGCTTGGCGAGGTAGTCGTTGACGGTGACAATGTGCACGCCCTTGCCCGTGAGGGCGTTGAGGTAGGCGGGGAGAGTGGACACGAGCGTTTTGCCTTCGCCCGTGCGCATCTCGGCTATGCGGCCCTGATGAAGACAGATGCCGCCGATTATCTGCACATGGAAGTGCTTCATTTTGAGTACGCGCCAGCTGGCCTCGCGGAGGGCGGCGAAGGCGTCGTACAAAATGTCGTCGAGCGTTTCGCCCTTGGCAAGGCGATCCTTGAACACGGCCGTCTGGCCCTTGAGCTCCTCGTCGCTCATGGCGGCGTACTTGGGTTCGAGCTCCTCTACTATCCTTGCCTGCTTGTCGAGCTTTTTTAATGCCCTGCGGCTGTCGGCGTTTGCAATGTACTTGAAAAGACCCATTTTTAGTTAAATCCCTTCTGCTTCCGCGCGGTGCGGAGGCAGTCAACAAAAATTATTTGTGCCGCGCCGCAGGGGCTGTTCGGCCGCGGCACGCAATACACGATTTTATTCTTATTTTATTTTACTATATTTTGCCGCCGTTGTAAATGCGTTTGCCGACTTTTTTTGTAAAATGTGCAAAAAAAATGCCGCGCGCCGCGCCCGAGGGGCGCGGCGCGCGGCGTTGTGCGGCAAAAATGCGGGGAAAGTTTACTCCTCGTCGGCGTCGAGGGAGGTGAAGGTAAATTTATCGACGTCGAACAGGCCCGTGTCGAGCAGCTTTACATGGGGTATGACGGCGAGGGAGAGAAAGGCAAGCGACATGAAGGCGGCCAGCCCCCTGTTGACGCCCTTGGCGTAGGCGAGCTCGTAGAGGGCGGCGCTTTGGGCGATGACCTCGTCGGCGCCCTTTGAGGACATCAGTCCGCCGATATCGAGGGGCAGGCTGTGTACCGTTCTCGTTTGGTTGTCGACCAGCACCATTCCGCCGCCTATGTCGGCGAGGATGTTGGCGGCCTCGGCCATGGCGGCGTTGTCGTCGCCGAGAAGGATGAGGTTGTGCGAGTCGTGCGCTATGGTTATGCCCATGGCTCCGCCCTTAAAGCCGTAGCCCTTGATGAGGCCCCTGCCTATGTTGCCCGTGCCCTTGTGGCGCTCGACGACGGCAAGTTTTAGAATATCGCCGTCGCATACTACGTCTCCGTCGCGGCTCTTGACGGGGCAGACCTCGAGGTCGGTGAGTATGCTGCCCGGCGTTATCTTTATGACGCGCGCCCTCTCTCCGCGCAGCGCCACAATAAAGTCCTCGGGCTTCATGCGGGGGATATGTACGCTGCCGAGCACGCTCTTGGGAAGGTAGCGGACGGAGGTGTCGAAGAGGGGCTGCCCGTCCTCGGCGACGAGAACGCCGTCCTTAAAGACGTATTTGGCGTTGAAATTTTTGAGATCGTCGACTACTACGAGGTCGGCGAACCAATAGGGGGCTATGCCGCCCCTGAACTTGAGGCCGTAGCACTCGGCGCAGTTGAGCGTGGTCATGGTGACCGCCCATACGGGGTCGAGCCCCGCCGCAACGACGGTGCGCAGGGCGTCGTCGAGATGGCCGACTTTTCTGAGGTCGGCGGCGTGGCGGTCGTCGGTGCACATTATGAAGCGGCGCATGTTGCCCGCGTCGACGGCGGCGCAGTTGGCGGCGCTGTCGTGTACGGAGGAGCAATGGCGGAGCTGCACATACATGCCGAGGGCGGCCTTTTGCCTCATCTCCTCAGGAGTGGCGCACTCGTGGTCGGTGGAGATGCCGCCCGAGAGATAGGCGTTGAGCTCCCTGCCCGACACCCCCGGAGCGTGGCCGTCTATTATCTTGCCTGCGGCGTGGGCGGCCTCCAACTTTTTAACGACTTCGCCGTCGGCCGAGATGACGCCCGGGAAGTTCATGAATTCGCCCAGCCCGAACACTTCGCTGCGGCATATTGCCGAGGCAATGTCCTTTGAGGTGAGTACGGCGCCGCTCGTTTCGAAGGGCGTGGCGGGCACGCAAGATGGCAGCTGGATGTGCACGTCGAGCGGGACTGACTGCGACGCCCTGTATATGTAGTCGAGCCCGTCGAGGCCGCAGACGTTGGTTATCTCGTGCGGATCGGCGATTATCGAGGTGGTGCCGCGGGGCACGACGAGCGAGGCGAACTCCTCGGGCGAGAGCATGGAGCTTTCGATATGGACGTGGCCGTCGATATACCCGGGGAGGACGGTGAGGCCCTCTACGTCTATCTCCCTCTCTCCCTCGTAGCTGCCTATGCCGACTATCCTGTCGGCGACGATGGCGATGTCGCCCTTATCCACTCTGCCCGTGAATACGTTGACGTAGGACGCGTTTTTGAGCACGACGTCGGCCTTTACGCGGCCCGCCGCGGCGTTGATGAACCTTTCAAGCATGATTGACCTCGCATTTGCACGCTTTGCGTGCACTACAATCCACCCGATTGTCATGCCGAGCAGCGCGCCATAAGAGTTGGATTAAAACCTAACGTGAGCGCGCGTTGCCGAGGCATCTCTGTATGGGCTATGAAAAAGTCCGACATAGAGATCCTTCGCTGTCGCTCAGGATGACAATAGGGAATAAATAATAAAATATTCGACCTCTCCGACCACACGCTCATGCGTGTGGCCACCTCCCCATGCGAAGGGGAGGCTATAATGCGGAAAAATCGTATCTGAAAGCTAAACGGGGAGATTTCTCCGCGCGGCGGCCGCGCAACTCGCGGCTGCCTTGGTCGAAATGACATTCCTCTTTCCGGGGAGATTTCTCCGTAATGACATGCTCTGCCCGAGGAAGTTGCTCCGTGGGGGGTCAGGAGACCGTGTCGCCGCCGAGGCGGGACTCGACTTCGGAGATCTTTACCGAAACTATCTTTGAAACGCCCTTCTCCTCCATGGTGACGCCGAAGAGCACGTCGGCGTTTTCCATGGTGGGCTTGCGGTGGGTGATGACTATGAACTGCGTCTTTTCGGCGAACTTTTTCAGATAACGCGCGTACCTGCCTACGTTGGCCTCGTCGAGCGCGGCCTCGATCTCGTCGAGCACGCAGAAGGGCATGGGCCTCATGGCGATGATGGCGAAGAGTATGGCTATGGCCGTCAGGGCCTGCTCGCCGCCCGAGAGCAGCGATATTTTTGAAAGCTTTTTGCCGGGGGGCGACGCGATAATTTCCACGCCCGCGTTGAGGGGATCGTCGCAATCGGTGTAGTCGAGCTGAAGCTCGGCCTTGCCGCCGCCGAACAGCTCCTTGAAGGTGCGCTGGAAGTTTTCGTTTATGGTGGCGAAGCCCTCGTTGAAGATGCGCAGCATTTCGTCGCGGATGTCGTTGAGGGCGACGGTGAGATCGTCGATGCCCTTTTCGAGGTCGGTCTTGTCCTGACTCATCTTGTTGTAGCGGGCAGAGACCTCCTCGTACTCCTCCACCGCGTTGTGGTTGACGGGGCCGAGCATTGTCAGCTGGCGCTTGTAGTTGGCTATGGAATTGGCCGACACCGAAATGTCGTACCCCTCCTCCTTGTACTCGAGGCAGCCCTCGTAGTCGAGGTTGTACTCCTCGGAGATGCGCGTCTGCAGATTTTCGAGCTCGGAGTCTATCTTCTGCAGCTGGAGCTGGGCGGTGTGCAGTTTTTCCTTGCACTTTTCGCTCTCGTCGTACGTTTTGAGGCGGTCGGCGTTGACCTTTTCGGTGCGCTCGTTGAGGCTGCGCTTGGTCTCTTCGAGCTCGGATATCTCCTTTTCGACCTTGTCGAGCTCGGCCTGATCGTTCTGCGAGAGGGCGGCGCGGGTGGCCTTGTCGGTGAATTCCTCGAACTCCGACTGCATTTTGGGGAGAGTCTGGTTTAAGGCCGCCACCTTGGCTATGAGCGACGCGCGCTCGGCCGTGAGCCTCTCCACGCTCTCGCCGCCGTTCTTTACCGCCGACTGCAGCGAGGCTATCTCTATCTGATAGTTGTTGAGCCGCTCCACCTTTTTGTTGCGCTCGGCGAGCAGCTGCTCGTACCTGACGGACATGTCGTCCATCTCGGACGAGGCCTTGTCCGACTGTTCGGACAACGAACTTGCGCCCGCGGAAGTGGACGAGAACTGGCTGTCGAGCTCGGCAAGTTTGCCCTCGAGCTCGCGCTTGGTCTGGGAATATGCGGCAAACTCGCTCTCTTTGTCGGTGACGTTGACGAGGAGGCTTGCGCTCTTTTGCGTGCAGGCGGCAAGCTCGTTGCCGGCGTTCTGCAGCTTTTCGCGGAGGGCGTCGCGCGAGACGACGGCGCCGTCCTTTTCGGCCTGAGCGGCGGCCTTGCGGTTTTCGGCGCGGGTGAGCGCGGCGCGCTTGGCCTCTATCTGCTCCTCTATCTCCTTTAAGTTGCGCTCGTTGGCGAGGAGGTTGGCCGAATTTTCTCTGCGCGAACCGCCCGTCATCGAGCCCGTGGTGCTTATTATGTCGCCGTCGAGCGTGACTATTTTGAAGGCGCGCGGATACTTGCGCGAGATGGCCGTGGCCGAGCGGATGTCGTCGCAGATGAGCGTGTTGCCCAGAAGGTTGTGTATGACGTTTTCGTACTTTTTATCGTATGATACGAGGTCTATGGCAAAGCCCACGGCGCCCGGTTCGCGGCGGGCGGACTTTATCTGCTCGTTTTCGTAGCGGGGACGGAGGGCCTCGACGGGCAGGAATGTGACCTGACCGGCGCGGTTGTTCTTTAAATAGAGTATGAGGTTCTGGGCGTCCTCGCGCGTGGCGGTGATGACGTTCTGCATGGCGCCGCCGAAGGCCGTTTCGATGGCAACTTCGTACTCCTTGCGGGTGGACACTACGTCGGCGATGAGACCCATTATCTTGCTGCTTATCGAGGGGTTGTTGCGCGCGTCGGACATGAGGCGCTTGACGGAGTATATGTAGCCCTCGAAGCGGTCGCGCAGGGCCTGATGGGTCTTGAGCGTTTCGCCCAGCGAGCTGATGGCCGCGCGGACGGAATAGACCTCGGATATGAGCCCCTGAAGCTTGCTTTCGGCCTCGGCCACCCTGTTTTCGGCCTCGGCCATCAGGGTATTTTCGTTGCCGAGGAAGTTGTCCAGCCTGCCCTGTTCGGCGACGGCCTCGTCGTACCGGCTCTTGAGCGCGGCGTGCTCGCCCTCTATGCGCTCCATTATGGCGGCGACTTCGGCTATTCGCTCGTTTATGAGTTCCTTTTTGGCGGACAGCGAGCCCATGCTCTCCTTTATGTCGGAGAGGTCTTTAAAGGCGTCCATTACCTTTTTGCGGTGCTCGCCCGTCATGTATTCGTACTTGGATATGCTTTCGGCAAGGCCGCTTATCTCCTCGCGGAGGGCGGCGCACGTCTGATTGAGATTGTCGAGGCGGGCGGAGTTCTTGCCAGAGTAGTCCTCGGTGCGCTTTATCTCCTTATCTATCTCGCCGATGCGCTTGGAGGAATACGCCACCTCCTCCTGCGCCTGCTGGAGCTTGGCCTTTACGGCGTTGGCCTTCTCCTTGAACACCTTGCTCTCGCCCGAAGTTTCGGCAATTCCCACCGAGTAACTGACGCGCTTGTCGTTGAGCGTCTTTAAGCGGGCGTCGGCCGAGGCGATGAGGCTGCGGCAGTCGTCGTACTCCCTTAAGAGCGCCGAGGCCTCGGCGGACAGCTTTTCTATCTGCTCGTTGAAGCCGTCTATTTTAGCGTTTATCTTGCCGCGCTCGCCCTCGGCGGTGTCGTGGCGGTAGATATAGGTGTTTACCTCGTGGTGGCGGAGCGAGGAGTATATCTCGCGGTACTTGAGGGCGTTTTCGGCGGCCTTGGAGAGGGGCGCGAGCTGGCGCTCCACCTCCTGCATCCTCTGCGTGAACACGAAGAGATTGTCCTTGGCCGCGGCCAGACGGCGCTCGGCTTCGGCCTTTCTGTCCTTGAAAACTATGATGCCCGTGGCCTCCTCGAATATGGAGCGGCGCTCCTCGGGGCGGGAATTCATTATCTGCGCGATACGGCCCTGACCTATGATGGAGTAGCCCTCCTTGGCGGCGCCCGCGCCGTGCAGAAGGGCGGTGAGCGTCTTCATCCTCGAGGGCTGGCGGTTGAGTATGTATTCGCTTTCGCCGCTGCGGTAGAGCCGGCGGGTCATTTCGACCTCGTCGGTATCTATATCGAAGATGCGGTTGGTGTTGTCGAATGTGAGGGTGACCTCGCAAAAGGACATCTTTTTGCGCTTTTCGGTGCCGTTGAAGATGACGTCGAGCATCTGCGTGCCGCGCATCTGCTTGGCGGACTGCTCGCCGAGGACCCAGCGTATGGCGTCGGCGACGTTGCTCTTACCGCAGCCGTTGGGGCCGACTATGCAGGTGACGCCGTCGGACAGATTGATCTCGGTTGGGTCGGCAAAGGATTTGAAGCCGACAAGTTTGATGGATTTGAATTGGATCATAAGACTCCTTAACGCGCATTGTGCATTAGAGGCCATGCACAATGCGCCGTTATGTGCCGCCGGCGCGGCGTGAAATGTCGCGGGATATTCCCGCGAAGTTGCGGCGTGTTTATTGAATATCGCCCCCTCCGCCCTCACTATGTTCGGGCACCTCCCCATGACGACGGGGAGGCTTTAGTAAGGATATATCGTATCTGAAACTTAACCCGGGAGATTTCTCCGTTTCGCACACTTCGTGTGCTTCAGTCGAAATGACATGCTTATAACCGTGGAGATTTCTTCGCGCGGCCGCTCATCTCGTGGCCGCCTTGCTCGAAATGACATGTCTGCCCGAGGGACGGGTTAAGTTTTATCTTCTCCGAAGAGGAAGGTGTATGCGGCGCGGGCGGCGGCGCGCTTGGCTTCGGCCGTGTTGCCTCCCCTGCCGTAAAACTGCCTGCCTTCCGCAGTGACGTTTACCACAAAGTTGTGCGAGGCGTCGCTGCCCTCGTCGACGCCGTGGCCGTAGACGGGCAGCGGGCGGCGACGGGCCTGCAGGGCCTCCTGCAGCAGGGCGATATAGTCGCGCTCCTCGCGCGAGAAGTCGAGCGTGCGCAGGACGAAGGCCTTGGCTTCCTCGTATCCGCCGTCCAACAGCACGGCGGCTGCGACGGCCTCGTAGACGGATGGCGAGGCCTTTTTGTTGTTGAAGGGCCCCTTGGGCCTTATCAGAGCGGCGTCCAGACCGAGCTCGGCCGACACGGCGGCGAGCGCTCTGTCGTTGACCACCGACTTTTTGCGGGAGGTGATGCCGCCCTCGTCCAATCCCTCCGAATAGAATTTGAGCGCGGCGACAAAGCCTATGAAGGAGTCGCCGAGGCACTCTAAACTTTCGTTGTTGAAGTGCTCGTCGGCGCCCTTTAGGGTGAGGGCGCGCTTTAAGAGCGAATAGTCCCTGAAGGCGTAGCCCAATTTACTTTCGAGCGGGGTCATTCTTCCTGTCCGACTATCGAGGCGAGGTCGGCCTGTTCGAGAAGGCTTTCGACCTTGCCGATGAGGCCCGAGCGGTAGAGCTCGGCCGCCTTGTGCACGGCGTTGCAGATGGAGAGATCGGTGGAAGAGCCGTGGTTTTTGACGACGACCTTCTTTACGCCGAGCAGCATGGCTCCGCCCGCCGCCTCGAAGTCGAGGTCGGCGCGGACGCGGGCTATGGCGTTTTTGCACATGAGCGCGCCCAGCTTGGAGCGGAAGTCGGCCATGAGCTGCTTTTTGAGCGTCTTTAATATCATCTTGGCCGTACCCTCCATTGTTTTGAGGGCTATGTTGCCCGAAAAGCCGTCGGAGACGACTACGTCGATATCGGCGGTGTTGATATCCCGCCCCTCTATGTTGCCGACAAAGTTTATGCCCTTCATCTGCTTTAAATATTTATAGGCCTGCTGGTGAACGGGGTCGCCCTTGTGCTCCTCGGCGCCGTTGTTCAGAAGGCCGACCTTGGGCTCCTTTACGCCCAGACCGACGGTGGCATAGGCGCTGCCGAGGAGGGCGAACTGGCAGAGCATGGAGGGCTTGCACTCGGCGTTGGCGCCGCAGTCACACAGCACTACCATTTTGCCGTTGACGTTGGGCACGGCGGGCGTGAGCGCGGGGCGCTTTATGCCGCGTATCCTGCCGAGGATGAGCTGGCCCGCAACTATTGTGGCGCCCGTAGAACCGGCCGTGACGAGACCGGCGATGTCGTCGTTCTTTTTGAGCATCCAGAAGGCCTGTATGAGCGATGAATTCTTCTTCTTTACGGCCTCGGTGGGGATGTCGTTCATGTCGACGACGTCGGGGCAGTCGACTATCTCCAGCCTGTCGGCGGGATATTCGAGGCCGGCGAGCTGCTCTTCGAGCTCAGCCCTGCGGCCCGTGATGACGACATATAAATTTTTGTCCTCGCGAAGCGCCCTTGCGACGCCGCGACAGGTGCTGACGGGCGCGTTGTCGCCGCCCATTCCGTCGACTATTATCTTATCCATTGTGTACTCCGCTGTCCGAGGGCATGCGCGCACGCCCCTATGTTATATTATCTTATATGATTGTATCATATAATTAAGCGTTTGACAATTATTTTGACCATAAATTTACCGCGCGCCGCTTTGGCCCCCTTCTTCGGCTCCGCGCACGGCCGCGACGGCCGAGTAGCTGTCGCGGCGGACGAGCTTTTGCGTGACGGCGCCCTCCCTCTCCTCCACGAGGTAGCCCTCGCTTATCGTGCCCTCTCTGCCGGGCGAAATGAGGCCCGCTTCGCCCTCGACGATTATATCTTCGGGCATGGGTATGACGCCGACGGTGCGCGAAAGAAAGGTGCGCTTTACGCCGTCGGACAGACCGTAGACCGAGCAGGACAGCACTCCGCCCGAGCAATCCGCGCGGATATATACGGGAAAGGACGAGGTGTTTGCGAATTTGAGGTCGCAGTATGTGCCGCTGACCATTGCGTCGCGCGAGGGAGCGACGTAGGACACGGCGAGGGAATGGGGGTGGTATTCGACTACTTTTAGCCCCGCGAGCACGGCGGCGTTGTAGAGGGTGGTGGACACCTGACACACTCCCCCTCCCACCCCCTCGGCAAAGCGGCCTTCGGAGATTATTTTGGCGCTCTTATACCCCCTTTCGGCCGTGCGCGGGCCGACGGCGGCGTTGAACGAAAAGGTGCGCCCCGGCTGCACTACATGGCCGTTGACCGAGCGGGCGGCGAGTGAGATATTGAAGGAGCGGGCGGAATTGGAGGAGTCGAAGCGCGTGGAAAAGGAGGCGAGGAGGGCCGTTCGTGCGCATATATCCTTGAGCAAAAGCGTGCGGGCGGTCACCTCTACGCGCGCGCGGACGGGCTGCAGCCCGCCCGAGAGCGAGCGGCGGATGTCCGAGATGAGCTCCTCCCTGCACACCTCGGCGCCGTCAGAGCCCTCGAAGTAGGTAAAGGGCTCACCCTCGGCGGAGAACTCGGCGTAGGGCTCGACGAGCGGTCGGCCATGCGCGGCGCAAATGCCGTTCACAATTCTTTCCAGACCGTTGAGACGGAGTTCGGCGCGGGAAAAGTAGCTGCCCTTACGGCGTATGGAGCGGGTGAGCTCGAAGATGTCGTCGGTAAAGGCGAGGCAGGGCCACGAATACTCGCGGCGCTCGTCGCCGCACAGCACGACGAGGCGTTTGCCCTCCATCTCCTCCACCCTCTTCGCGCGGGCGGCAGTCTCGGCCGCCGCCCGCGTCATTCCGCCGACGTTGAGGCCGTCGATATATACGCCGAGGGGCAGGCGGGCGCCGAGGGCGGAGCAAAATAAAAAAGTACCCGCGCAAAACGCGAGTACGACAAGCATGGCAAAAAACCTTTTCAGCATATTTTAAGCGCGCGGAGCACCTCGGCCGAGGGGTAGAACTCGGGCACGCCCACGCGGCGGGGGCCGTCCTTGAAGTGGGTGTCCGATCCCCCCGTGACGGCGAGGCCGAAGGTGCGGGCCATCTCCTTGTAGTAGACCGTTTCCTCATCAGTATGCCCCGAATACACGGCCTCTATGCCCCACAGGCCGAGAGAGGCGAGCCCGGCTATCATGCTCTCCTTGGCCTCCCTTTCCATCCTTATCCTGCCCGGGTGGGCGAGCGAGGGCAGACCTCCGCACGCGAGGATGGTCTTTACCGCCTCCTCGGGCGTAAGCCTGCCTATGCGGGAGTGCCCCGCCTTGCCGTCTATTATATACGCGAGGTAGAAGGCGCCGGCCGTGGGGGCGTAACCCTTTTTGGCGGCCGCGCGGCAGAGGTGCATGGAGTGGACGGGCGTGCCCTCCATCCTGCGCTCGGCGAGCACTTCGTCCATAGTGAGGGCGATGCCGCGGGCGGAGAGTTTGGAGAGCATGTCCTCGCAGCGGGCGAAGGAGCCCTCGACCGACCGCCTGTAATAGGCGGCGTACTCGGGGCAGGAGGTATCCATGCCGTAGCCGAGCATGTGCACCTTTGTGAAGTTGTAGGCAGATATCTCGAGCCCCGCGACGGCGTAAATCCCCGCAGCCTTGGCAAGCGCCGCCGTCCGGGCGGAGGCGCACATGGTGTCGTGATCGGTGACCGAGATGAGCTTAAGGCCCGCGCTCTTTGCGGCCTCCACCACGTCGGCGGGCGACTGGAGGCCGTCCGAATAATAGGTGTGTATGTGCATGTCGGCGCGTATCATCTCTTTATAGCCCCTCCCTCTATGCGTATCCTGTTTATCTCCCTGCCCGAAAGCACCCTTTCGGCGTGCGTGCAGGTGAGTATGGTCTGCAGCCCCTCGGTGCGGGCGACAAGCTTTTTGCGGCGGGCGAGGTCGAGCTCGGAGAGCACGTCGTCGAGAATGAGCACGGGATACTCGCCGCTTATCGATCGGAATATCTCCACCTCGGCAAGTTTTACCGCAAGCGCCGCCGTGCGCTGCTGACCCTGCGAGGCGTAAATTTTGGCGTCGGCGCCGTCTATCTTTATGTCGACGTCGTCGCGGTGGGGCCCCGTGGCCGTGTAGCCGAGGCGTATGTCGCGCTCGCAGCCCGCCCTGAGCTCACTGTACAGCGCCGCCTTGAGCTCCTCCTCGTCGCCCGAATACTTTCTCTCGGGCGAGAGGGTAAGTTTTTCCTTACCGTCGGTAAGGAAGGCGTGAGCCTCGGCCGCGAGAGGGGCGAGGTCGGCAATGTAGTCGGCCCTCCTCCTCGCCACGGCGGCGGCGTAGGCGCACAGCTGCTCGTCCCAGACGGGCAGAGTGTCGTAGACGAGGGCGACGTCCCTGTTCTTTAAAAGGTTGTTGCGCTGTTCCAAAATTCTGTTGTAGCGGGTGAGCGCAATGTAGTAGGGACGGGAGAGCTGGGAGAGCGAAATGTTTAAAAACCGCCGCCTCTCGTCGGGGCCGTCCTGAATGAGCCTGAGCTCGTGCGGGGAGAAGAATACGGCGTAGAGATTGCCCAAAAGATCGGCGTTGCGCACTATTTTGTTGCCGTTGACGCGCAGTTCGCGGCCGTTTTCGCGGATGACGGCGGAGAGGGTCATGTCGCCGTACCGGCCGGCGCAGACGGCAGAGACGCCCGCCTCCGCTTCGCCGCTTTTTATGAGCTGTTTATCCCGCCGCGCCCTCGGCGACGTGCCCGTGCACAGGTAGAAAACGGCCTCGGCGCAGTTTGTCTTGCCCTGCGCGTTGCGGCCGAAGAGCACGTTGAGGCCGGGGGTAAACTCAAAACTCTCGTCGGCATAATTTCTGAAATTTTTTAACAACAAATTTTTTATGAGCATTGCTTGCCAAAATACTGTACTTTACGACCGGATTGTACTATAATATTAGAAACTTACCATACCATTTTAGCACAAAATCAAGCAAAACACAAAGGGAATTTGATATAATTATGGCCGCAAGCACAAACTTTGATTTTATTTATGAACCTATAAAGGAAAAGATGAGGGAGATATTGAGCCACATAACCTATATCACCTACATCGAAAAGCTGAGGCCCGTCGACGTGGACGGGCGGTTCATAGTGCTTGAAACGCCCAACGAAAACTTTGCGCAGTACCTTACGGGCACCATTGCCGAAAAGATGCGCGAGGCGATAGTAAAGGCCGACGTGGGAGTTTCGGACTTCCGCCTCGTGGTGGAGGGCAGCAGCGAGTACGCCTACAACGCCCCCGCCGAGGAGAGCTATACTCCCCCCTCCTCCCTCGACAAGAAATACACCTTCGATTCCTTTGTGGTGGGAAAGAACAACGAGTTTGTCTACGCCGCCGCGCTCAACGTGGCCGAGGATCCCGCGGGCACATACAATCCCCTGTTCATATACGGCGGGACGGGGTTGGGCAAGACCCACCTCGTTCAGGCCATAGCCAACAAGATAGTCGCAGAAAAACCCAATTTAAAGGTGGTGTACGTCACCTGCGAGCAGTTCGTAAACGAGATAATAGACGCAATGTTCACGGGGCGCGGGCCCGACGCGCGCGACCGAGGCAACAGGCTGAGGCAGCGCTACCGCTCGGCCGACGTGCTGATAGTGGACGACATTCAGTTCATTGCCAACAAAAAGGCCGTGCAGGAGGAATTCTTTCACACATTCAACGAGCTCGTTTCCAAGGGCAAGCAGATAGTCATCTCCTCCGACCAGCCGCCCAAGGAGCTGACGGCGCTGGAGGAGAGGCTTAAAACGCGCTTTTCGGGCGGGCTGGTGTTCGACATACTCCCCCCCAACTTTGAGACCAAAGTGGCCATTTTAAAGCGCAAGGCCTTTGAAAAGAAGTGCCTTGTGCCCGACGAAGTGCTTACATTCCTGGCGCAGGATTCGGGCGACGACGTGAGGACGCTCGAGGGCAGGCTTACAAAGGTGATATTCGCAAGCAAGCTGCACGAGGTGCCCATAACCGTGGCGCTGGCTTCGAGCGCTTTGAACGAGGCAGTTTCGGAGGACGGCAAGGAGGAGATAACGGCCGATTCTATTATAAACGCCGTGTGCTCGTACTACCGCGTAAAGCGGGACGACCTTGTGGGCAAGTGCAAGAAAAAGGAGCTTGTTCAGCCCCGACAGATTTGCTGCTACCTTATGTGCGAGCTGCTCTCCCTCCCCCTTATGTCGATAGGCAAGGCGCTGGGCAACCGCAACCACACCACCATACTCTATTCGCGCAACAAGGTGGAGGAGATAAAGCAGGTAAACGACCGCATTGCCAAGGACATAGACGACATTAAAAACATAGTGCTCAAAAAATAAATTTTTAAATTGCCCGCCCGTCGGGCAATTTGATTTTACGGCGGAGAAAAAATAGGCGGACGGCGCGGCAAATTCCGGACTCTGTCCGTAAGCGCGACATGGTATGAGGCGATGCATATTCGCCGCAGTTTGACAAAGTTCGGGCGGGCGAAGAGGCGCGCCGCAGATTAACAAAAGTTCGGGCGGGCGAAGAGGCATATTCACCACAGATTAACAAAAGTTCGGGCGGGCGAAGAGGCATATTCGCCCGAAACAAGCAGGATATGGTAGAATTCAAAGAAGGCAGTTTTGATATTGTAGTAATAGGCGCCGGGCACGCCGGCTGCGAGGCCGCGCTGGCCTGCGCGAGGACGGGGCTCAAGACGGCCATGCTGACGCTCAATCTGGACAGCATAGCCTTTATGGCGTGCAATCCCTCGATAGGGGGCACGGCCAAGGGGCACCTCGTGCGGGAGATAGACGCGCTGGGCGGCGAGATGGGCATAAATGCCGACAGGACGGCCATGCAGTTCAAAATGCTCAACATAGGCAAGGGCGCGGCCGTGCAGAGCCTGAGGTGCCAGTCGGACAAGAACGCCTACCACAGGCGCATGAAATATGTTCTGGAACACACTCAAAACCTGCGCATAGTGCAGGGCGAGGCGGCGCGCATTTTGGTGAAAGAGGGCAGAGTATGCGGCGTTGAAACGACTTACGGCGGCATATTCGACTGCAGGGCGGCCATAGTTGCCACGGGCGTGTACCTCAACGCGCAGACCATTACGGGAGAGGTGATAAAGGACAGCGGGCCCAACGGGTTTGCGCCCGCCACAGAGCTCACCAAAAACCTTGCCGAACTGGGCTTCGGCGTGAGGAGGTTCAAGACGGGCACTCCCGCAAGGATAGACTTCCGCACGATAGACACAACAAAGTGCGTCGTTCAGCCGGGGGACGGCGAGGTGTACCCCTTCTCCTTCCTCGACGACAAAGTGCCCGCCGAGCAGACCGACTGCTATCTGACGTACACAAACAGGCGGACGCACGAAATAATACTTTCCAACCTCGACCGCTCGCCGCTGTACAACGGTACGATAGGCAGCACGGGGCCGAGGTACTGCCCTTCGATAGAGACAAAGGTGGTGCGCTTTTCGGACAAAGAGAGGCACCAGATATTCATAGAGCCCGAGGGCGCCGACACGCTGGAGGCGTATATACAGGGCATGTCCTCCTCCCTCCCCCACGACATTCAGAGGGACATGTACCGCTCGGTGGCGGGGCTGGAGAGGTGCGACATAATGCGCTACGCCTACGCCATAGAGTACGACTGCATAGACACGCTGGACGTTAAGCCGACGTTGGAGTTCAAGAAGGTGGAAAACCTTTACACGGCGGGACAGATAAACGGCACTTCGGGCTACGAGGAGGCCGCCGCGCAGGGGCTTATGGCGGGGCTGAACGCCTCGCTGAAGCTGAGGGGCCTGCCGCCCCTCGTGCTCGGGCGGGACGAGGCGTATATAGGCGTGCTGATAGACGACCTTGTTACAAAGGGCACGGAGGAGCCCTACCGCATGATGACCTCGCGCGCAGAACACAGGATAGAGCTGAGGCAGGACAACGCCGACTTCAGGCTCACCCAAAAGGGGTACGACTGCGGGCTGGTGACAAAGGAGCGCTACCAAAGGTATTTAAAACGCAGGGCCGACTTTTCCGAGGTCATGCGCGCGCTTGAAAAGAGGCTGACAAAGGAGCAGACCGACGGACTGCTCACCGCGCACTCCCTCCCCCCCGCGGCGCGAGCCGCCTCACCCGCGGAACTGATAAAGCGGGGCATTTCGCTCAAGGATATATGCGGGGCAACGGGTATTTTGGAAGGGTGCGACAGGTCTGTTGCCGAGAGCGCAGAGATAGAGATAAAGTACGAGGGATACCTTAAAAAGGGGCGCGAGGAGATAGAGAGGGCGAAAAAGCTTGAAGGCAGGCTGCTGCCCGACGACATAGACTATTTGAAGATAGACGGCCTGAGGCTGGAGGCGCGCGAAAAGCTTGAAAGGGTGAGGCCGCGTTCGCTCGGACAGGCGGGCAGGATATCGGGCGTAAACCCCGCCGACATATCCGTGCTGATGATATACCTTGCCTTAAACGGCAAATAAAAATTGCGCATGGTTGCTCCGTCCGGGCGGACGGAGAGGGGCGCGGCGGCTGCAAAAGCAGCCGCCGCGCCCTTAATTGTTCCGAGCGGACGGGCACGAGCTCTTTAAATGAGGAAAACGACAGAAAATGACGGGCGGCGACCAAAAAATTTAAAATATTCGCCGAGTCCGCCATTAAAATGGAGGCATGCGTTGCAGGATAAAAATTAAAAACATAGCCGTATATGCGGCATATGCCGCGGGGACGGTGCTGATAAATTTTGCGGCGGGCGGAGCGCCCCTCTCCCTGGGGCTGTGCTTTGCCATGCTGGCCTGCGGGGCGAACATTTTTGCCGTGCCCGCCATATATGTGCTCGCCTCGGTGCCATCGCTGAATTGGGTGACCATGCTTATAAGTCTGTACGAGGGGGCGTTTTTGTGCGGAGTGACGGCCATTTACCGCCGCGCGCACAGAAAGATAAAGTACGCCTACGCCGCCGTGATGGCCGTGGCGATGGCGCCCTTTGTGGCCTTTTCGCCGTGGGAGGGCATACGCGACCTCGGCTTCACCGACGACAGGTACATAATAAAGGCGGTGGCCGCCGCGGCCGTGATAGTCTTTTCGCTCTTCTGCCTAAAGGCGGTGTACGCCATGATGTACAGGCTGTTCCGCTGCCGCCTGAAGAGCGAGGAATACATATGCCTCGCCGTGCTGTTTACGGTGGCGGGGATAGGTTTTTACAATGCGTGCGGGCTGTACGTTTACCTTGCGGCGGGCTGCGGGGCGGTGGTGTTCTGCGTCAGACTGACGCGCAGCCCCGCGGCGCTGGCCATAGCCTGCGCCGCGGGGCTGCCCCTGCTGTTTGCCGCCCTGTCGCTCGAATACATAGCGCTCTTCTGCCTGCTGGCCTGCGCGGGGCTGCTGTTTGCCTGCGCGGGACGGGGCGCGCCCTCGGCCGCCGCAATGGCGTGCGGAGCGATATACTTCTACCTTTCGGGAGCGTTTACGCAGGGCGTCGCCGCGGCCGTGATAAACGCCCTCACCCTCGCCGTATGCTGTCTTGCGCCCGCGCTGCCGACGGACAGATATATGTCGGCGCTCGGCAGAAAATTTTTTGTAAGGGACGGCGTGCCCGAGCTGTTCGAGGCGCGCCTGCGCGACGGGACGAGCCGCAAACTGTTCAAGACCAGCCAGGTATTCCGCGAGATACAGAGCGCCTTTCTGGCCTTTGACGAGCCTATGGGCGACGACGCCGTGCGGGCGCGCGTGCTGGCGGAGATACGCGGCAAACTGTGCACAAACTGCGACAGGCGGCAAAAGTGCGCCGCAAGCAACGTCTACGACGGCTTTGAAAGGCTGATGCACTCGGGGTGCATAAAGGGCAAAGTCAGCCTTGTAGACCTGCCCGCCGAAATAACCGTAAACTGCGCCCACCCCTCGGACGTGATGAACGAGATGAACAGGGGGCTTGCGCGCATGAAGCGCATGGCCGCCGAGGCCGAGAGCGCGCGCAGCGGCAGGCTGCTGCTGGCCAATCAGGCAAAGGGGATAAGCGAGGTTTTGAAGAGCGCCGCCGTGGATATCGCCCGCGAGGGGGCGCGTCAGGCCGACAGGGAAAAGGCCGTGGAGGACATGCTGACGGGCGGAGGCATCTGCGCGACCGAAGTTAAGATATGCGGCGACGGCGGCGAAGTCTATCTGACCATAGCGGGCAAGGCGGGCGCAAACACGCTTGCAGAGGGTCTTAAGGCTGCGCTGGGCAGGCCGTACATACTGCGCGACAGGCTGGAACTCGGGCCCGAGCGCACCTGTTATCTGTTTGTGCGGCCGCCCGAATACGACGCTGCGTTCGGCGTGGCGTGCGCCGTAAAGGACGGCGAGAGGGCCTCGGGCGATACTCACTCGGTGATAAAGATAAACGAGCACGCCTTTTTGATGGCGCTGTGCGACGGCATGGGCAGCGGGGCGGCGGCGCACAAGGTGTCCTCCACCACCATTTCGCTGGTAGAGGCCTTTTTCCGCGCCGAGATGCCCTGCAAGACCATTCTCGAGACCATAAATAAACTTATGACATTCAACCGCGACGAGAGCTTTACCTGCATGGACATAGCCTCGGTAGACCTCAACACGCTGAGCGCGGGCTTTATAAAGATAGGTTCGCCGCCCGGCATAATAATAAAAAAGGACGGCATAAAGGTGATGGAGAGCGCCTCGCTGCCCCTCGGCATACTCGACAGCATACGCCCCACGGTGTGCGAGGAGAGGCTGGACGAGGACGACACCGTGGTGTTTATGAGCGACGGGATAACTTCGGCCTTTCCCTCGGCGACGGACATGTACGGCATGCTTGAAAGGCTGAGGCCGCTCAATCCGCAGAGCGCCGCCGACGGCATACTCGCCGCCGCCAAGAAGGCGGCAGGCGGAAGGGCGGCGGACGACATGACCGTGCTTGCCGTGAGGATATTTAAAAACACGGCTGCCTCGGCGTGAGCAGCTGCACACGCCTTCGTCCCCCGCATAATAAATGCACGCTTGTGAAGGTCGATATGTTGCCTTACGGCAACTCGATATGCCCCTTTACGGGGCTCGATATGGCCGCGCGAACGCGGCTTCGATATGCGGTGCAAAAGCACCGCGTTGTGGAAAAAAAGTGTATCTGAAGCGTAGCCCGTGAGATTTCTCCGCTACGAACGCCAAGGCGTTCTTCGGTCGAAATGACAACCTTATAAACAGGGAGATTTTTCTGTTTCGCATCTTATTCGCGTTCAGCAAAAATGCTTGCGTTCATGGCGAAAGCGGCGCTACGCTTGCCCGAAATGACACATATCCCAAAAAGGGAGGCGCGCGGCACCTCTCTTCCATCCCTTTGTCATGCCGAGCAGCGCGCCATAAATGTTGGAATATAACCGAGCAAGAGCGCGCGTTGCCGAGGCATCTCACGAACTATGTAACAGTCGGGCAAAAGAGATCCTTCGCTATCGCTCAGGATGACAATGAGGAATAAATTATAAATATTTCGACCTCTCCGTCCGAGCGCTCTCGCGCTCGGACACCTCCCCTCGTCGCCGCAAGGCTAACTTCGCAGCAAGCCGAGTAAACTCGGCTTGTTTGCTCTATAGCCTGCGGCTCCTCTTTCGCGCAAAAGCCACGGTTTTGCGCGAGAACAAGGTAAAAATTCCTGCACTCCGTGAAAGCAAATTCGCCCTTGCCCGCCCCCGCTTCGGGGGTGCGGAGCTTTAGCGATTTGCTACCAATTCTTCGGAGGGTGCTCGCGGGGCTGCGCGCGCTTCGCGGAGAGGTATTGAATGTATCTGAAATGTTGCCCGGGAGATTTCTCCGTGCGGCGGCCGCGCGTAGCGCGCCCGCCTTAGTCGAAATGACATTCCTTTTACGGGGAGATTTCTCCGTTTCGCTCGTTTCACTCGCTACAGTCGAAATGACAGGCCCAACCCGAGGGGGTGCGCAGCCTACTCCCTTACCCTCTTGTCATGCCGAGCAGCGCGCCATAAATGTTGGAACATAACCGAGCAAGAGCGCGCGTTGCCGAGGCATCTCTCCTTGAGTTCCGTTGCGGTTGGACAATGAGATCCTTCGCTGTGTAATGACATAAGGAATAGGGCGCCCCGCGCCGCCAAAAGGCGGCGCGGGGCGCCCGATATATTGCGATTTAATTTTAAAAATGTTACCGCGCCGCGGAAAGACGGCACATAAAGACTTTTTAAACTGTAACTGCTCCGCCGTCCGGTTCTTCGTCGGGCGAGACATCTGCCCTGCCGAGCATGAACATTAAAACGGAGATATCGTAGTCCACCATGACGACGGGCGGCTGTTCGGAAGGCGCGAACTGCGCCCTTTGGACTACGGGGGCATTGAGCGCGGCGACCTCGTCATGCTTGTCGTTTATGCGCTCGCGCTCGCCGAGCACAAAGTTGGTGACCGTGGCCAGCTCATCCTCGCTGAAGGAGGCGCTTGAGGCGGAGACCGTATTCATATACATGGCCGCGCTCAGTTCGCCGAGGGAGCCGTCCGCCAGCACGTCGGCATAGGCGTGCAGAATGAGGTTGTCGGCAAGGTTGAAAAAGTTGTAGTCGAACCGCCTTTCGCCATCGGAGAGCTGCTGGATATTGAGCGTTGTTACGCCCATATCCGTGGGGGAATTGTAGTAGAACTCCACAACGGCGCTTGTGGGGATGGTGCCCATGGCCTTGTGGGTCTGGGTGCAGTACACCCTGCCCGTGGCCTCGTCCACGCCCGCAAAACTTGCCGTGAGCAGCGACGAAGATATGCACGTTGACGCGCCGCCTATCTTGTCGTGAGAAAATTCCCGGGCGTCGACAGACGAATAGTCCATGGTGAACTGACCCGAGAGCGACTGCGCGCCGTACTGCTCTATTATGGACAGCTGCACGCTGCTGTAGCCGAAGATGTCGCCTATAAAGCTTTGGATGAGGTCGCTCTGTTCGGTGATAGTATGCGCGTGGGACAGGAATATGCCCAAGGCGTCCTCATAAGAGGGAGAGGCGTTCTCCCCCTCCTCCCCTGCGGCGAGGGCCGAGGCCTTGGCCGTATTTGTGGCTTCGGGCAGAGGCTCGGTCAGTAAATTAGTATATGTTTGAGCGGCCGAGTCGGCCTGCTCCTTTAAAAGCGCCCGCGCCGCAACGGCCTCCTCGCCGAGGCTTTCCCCGTCCTGCGGACGGTCATCGTTGCAGGCGGCAAGGGCAAAAGACATTGCAAGGCAGAGGGCGAAAATGCCCGTCTTTGCAAACATTTTCTTCATTTCTTCACCTGCCCGAGCGCTTTACGGCGTTTTTGAAGTTGGCCATGGCGTTGCGAGAGGGCATGGCCGTGAGGCGGAAGCGCCAGTTGCCCTCCGCCACGGCGGGGGTGTTCATGCGCGACCAGTTGTCGAGGCAGAGTATGTCCTGCACGGGGATGACGGCTATGGCCGAGCGGGCGTTGAGCGCCGTGAGCACGAGCGCCCTGACGGCGTCGGCCCTGTCGACGACGGGGGTATATGCGCCCTCGTAGGCGAGCGCGGCGCGCAGTCCGCGCTTGAAGGCTTTGAACTGTTGGTCGGTCTGCTTTAACAGGAAGCCGAGGGCGGTGTCGTTGTCGTGCGTGCCCGTGTAGACTACCGACTGTTCGTCGATATTTTGGGGGAGATAGCTGTTTGTCTCCTCGCCGTCGAAGGCGAACATCATTATCTTCATGGAGGGGAAGCCGCAGTCGGAGAGCAGCTTTATAACTCCCTCGTCGATGACACCGAGATCCTCGGCGATTATATCGAGCTTGCCGAGGCGGGCCGAGGCGGCCTCGAACAGTTCGACGCCGGGGCCGGGCAGCCACTCGCCCACCTTTGCGTCCTTGGCGTCGGCGGGCACGGAATAGTACCTGTCGAGGCCGCGGAAGTGGTCTATGCGCACAATGTCGTACATCTTTGCGGCGTGCGCTATGCGGTTTATCCACCAGTCGTAGCCCGAGGCCCTTATGGCGTCCCAATTATACAGGGGGTTGCCCCACAGCTGGCCGTCCTCCGAGAAGTAGTCGGGCGGAACGCCCGCAACGGCCGTGGGGTTCAAGTCCTCGTCGAGCTTGAACAGCTCGGGGTGCGACCACACGTCGGCAGAGTCGTAGGCGACGTAGAGGGGAATGTCGCCGATAAGGCTTATGCCCTTGGAGTTGGCGTAGGCCTTGAGGGCCGACCACTGGCGTGAGAACTCGTACTGAAGGAATATCCAGAAGCAGTACTCCTCGCGGTAGACCGAGTTGCGGAACTCGTACATGGCGAGGTGCTCCTTGTATTTATAGGCGTCGGGGAAGGTGTTGAAGGTGCCGCCGTAGCGCGATTTGAGCGACATGAACAGGGCGTACTCCTCGGCCTCGCCGCTGCCTATATAGGCGACGAAGTCGTCGCTCTTGATGTTGAAGCGCGCGAACGCGCGGCGAAGGAGCGCGTAGCGGTTGGTGTACAGGTCGCCGTAGTCGACGTCGTTTTTGAGTTTGCGTTGAGCGCTTTTGAGCTCCTCATCGTCCAGAAGGCCCTGCTTTGCGAGATCTTCGAGGTCGATGAAATAGGGATTGCCCGAAGTGCACGAAACCGACTGGTAGGGCGAGTCGCCGTAGCCCGTCTGCTGAAGGGGCAGTATCTGCCAATACTTTGCGCCGTATTTGGCGAGCATGTCGACAAATTCGTACGCCTCCTTGCCTAAGGAACCTATGCCGTACTTGTTGGGCAGCGAGGAGATGTGGCAGAGCACGCCCGCGCCGCGCATGGGTGTAAATTTTTCCATGTCCCACCTTTCATTATATTTTTTTGCGCGCCGCGTAGGGCCGCAAATGGCCGTTCGCGGCGCGCCGACTTTATCTGGAGAGTAATTTTTTGAGCCTTTGAACGGCCTCGGCCGTCACCTCGCGGCTGCCGAATGCGGTGAGGCGGAAGAAGCCTTCGCCGTTGGCGCCGAAGCCAGCGCCGGGCGTGCCGACGACCTGAATGTTTTCGAGGAGGTAGTCGAAAAACTTCCAGCTGTCCATGCCGCCGGGGCACTTGAGCCAGATGTAGGGCGAATTCTTACCGCCCGTGTACCGGATGCCCAGCTCGTCCATGCAGTCGGCGATGAGGGCGGCGTTGGCCCTGTAGTAGTCGAGGTTGGCCTGTATCTGTCTCTGCCCTTCGGGCCCGAACACGGCTGCCGCGCCGCGCTGGACAATGTAGGCTACGCCGTTGAACTTGGTGGTCTGACGCCTGAGCCACATTTTGTTGGCCGACATGCCGCCCCTCTCGAGGGCGAAGGGCACTACGGTGTAGCCGCAGCGCGTGCCCGTGAAGCCCGCCGTTTTGGAGAACGAGCAGAACTCGATGGCGCACGTCTTGGCCCCCTCCACCTCGAATATCGAGCGGGCGAGGCCGGGTTGGGAAACAAAGCACTCGTAGGCGGCGTCGAAGAGAATGACGGCGCCCTTGGCGTTGGCGTAGTCCACCCACTCCCTGAGCTGACCCACCGTGTAGGCCGCGCCCGTGGGGTTGTTGGGCGAGCAGAGATATATTACGTCGGCGTCGACGGAATAGTCGGGCATGGGCAGGAAGCCGTTGGCCTCGTTGGCGTCCATGTACATTACCTTGCGGCCGGCCATTACGTTGGTGTCGACATATACGGGATATACGGGGTCGGGGACGAGCACGGTGTTGCCGTCGGCGAAGATATCGAGAATGTTGCCGACGTCCGACTTGGCGCCGTCGGACACGAATATCTCGTCCCTCTCGAGGGACACTCCGCGCGCGGCGTAGTAGCCTTGGATGGCCTCCTTTAAAAAGTCGTAGCCCTGCTCGGGGCCGTAGCCGCGGAAGGTCTCCTTTGCGCCCATTTCGTCGACGGCCGCATGCATGGCGGAAATGACTGCGGGCGCGAGGGGCAACGTTACGTCGCCTATGCCGAGGCGGAGAATGGTCTTATCGGGGTTGGCGGCGGAATATGCGGCCACCTTTTTTGCTATGGTTGAGAAGAGATAGCTCTGCGAAACCTGATTGAAATGTGAATTGAACTGCATGTCAGTTATCCTTTTTTGCGCTCCTCTTCTGCGAGAGCGCTACCGAGTGCTTTACGAATTCCCTGAACAGCGGATGGGCGTGCTGGGGACGGGACTTGAATTCGGGGTGGAACTGCACGCCGACGTAGAAGTCGTTGGCGGGGACTTCCACCGCCTCGACGAGCAGACCGTTGGGCGAGGTGCCGGCTATGAGCATGCCCGCCTCCTCTATCTGCTTGCGGAAGGCGTTGTTGAATTCGTACCTGTGGCGGTGGCGCTCGGAGATGTTGTCGGCGCCGTAGGCCTCCTTCATCATGGGGCCTATGACCTTGCAGGGATAGGCGCCGAGGCGCATGGTACCGCCCATCTTTACGCCGTGCTGATCGGGCATGAGGTCGATGACGGGGTGCTCGCTTTGAGGGTCGAATTCCGAGGAGTTGGCGTCGGCGTAGCCCAGCACGCTGCGGGCGTACTCGATGACGGCCGTCTGCATGCCGAGGCATATGCCGAGGTAGGGCACGTTGTGCTCGCGGGCGTACTTGGCGCAGAGTATTTTGCCCTCTATGCCGCGGTTGCCGAAGCCGCCGGGCACGAGTATGCCGTCGGCGCCGCCGAGCATATCTTCAACGTTCTGCGGAGTGAGCGCCTCGGTGTCCACCCAGTCGATGTCCACCTTTGCGCCGTTTTCGTACCCCGCGTGGGCGAGCGCCTCGGCCACCGACAGGTATGCGTCGTGCAGCTGGACGTACTTGCCGCAGAGGGCTATTTTGACCGTTTTATCGCGCGCCTCGATGCGGGCGAGCATGTTCTTCCACTCGGTGAGGTCGATCTCGCGCGGGTCGAGGTTGAGAATTTTGCAGACTATGGACGAGAAGTTGCTCTCTTCGAGCATGATGGGCGCCTGATAGAGGACGGGGAGGGTCATGTTCTCGATGCAGCACTCGGGCTCGACGTTGCAGAACATGGCAATTTTATCTCTGACGTCCTTGGGCATGGGGGCGTCGACGCGGGCGACGACTATGTCGGGGTTGATGCCCATGCCCTGAAGCTCCTTTACGGAGTGCTGGGTGGGCTTGGATTTGAACTCGTTGGAGCCCGAGATGTAGGGCACTAAGGAGACGTGGATGAAGCAGCAGTTTTCCCTGCCCACCTCGCGCGCGACCTGACGGATGGCCTCGATGAAGGGCTGGCTTTCGATATCGCCTATCGTGCCGCCTATCTCGGTTATGACCACGTCGGCCGACGTGGTAGTGGCCACGGTGTAGATGAAGGACTTTATCTCGTTGGTGATGTGCGGGATGACCTGCACGGTCTGGCCGAGATATTCGCCGTTGCGCTCCTTGTTTAAAACATTCCAATACACCTTGCCCGTGGTGAGGTTGGAATACTTGTTGAGGTTTTCGTCGATGAAGCGCTCGTAGTGGCCGAGGTCGAGGTCGGTTTCGGCGCCGTCGTCGGTGACGAATACCTCGCCGTGCTGATAGGGGCTCATGGTGCCGGGGTCGATGTTTATGTAGGGGTCGAGCTTCTGCGAAGCCACTTTGTAGCCCCTGCACTTTAAAAGTCTGCCCAGCGACGCCGCCGTTATGCCCTTGCCGAGGCCGGAAACTACGCCGCCCGTAACGAAAATGTACTTTGTCATCTATATTCTCCTAAAGTAAAAAGGTGATATCCTGTATGTCCGCCGCCGAAGGCCGCAGGAAAACTCCCGAGGGCCTTAAATTTCTATTTCGCCCGTAAAGACGAGCGTGGCGCCGCCCGTCATGAACACGGCGTCCTTGGTGTAGGTTATTTCGAGGTCGCCGCCGCGGAGGTGGACGGTTATGGGCGTATCCATGTCGGCATAGCCGTTGAGGACGGCCGCCACGGCAACGGCGCAGGCGCCCGTTCCGCACGCCCACGTTTCGCCGCTGCCCCTCTCCCACACGCGCATCTTGAGCTCGTTCCTGCGCATGACGCGCACGAATTCGGTGTTTATCCTCTCGGGGAAGAGCGGGCTGTTTTCAAACAGCGGGCCTATTCTTTCTATGTCCGTCTTTTCGGGGTCGGCAAACACCACGCAGTGGGGATTGCCCATCGAAACGAGGGTGATATCCCACTCCCTTCCCCCTATGACTGCGGGATACGCGACGACCCTTTCCCCCTCTATAGCAGAGGGGATATCGGCTCCGCCGAGGATGGCGGGGCCCATGTCGACCTTTGCCGAGGACACTTTGCCGTCGGCGCCGAAGAAAAATTCAAGCTTTTTTATGCCAGACAGCGTTTCAATAGTGCAGCCCGAGCCCTTGACGTAGCCGAGGTCGCGGGCGAGCTTGCCCACGCAGCGTATGCCGTTGCCGCACATTTTGCCCTCCGACCCGTCGGCGTTGAACATGGACATTCTGCAGTCGGCCACGGCCGAGGGGCGAAGGAGTATAACGCCGTCGCCGCCTATGGAGAAGTGCCTGTCCGAAAGGCGCACGGAGAGCGCGCCCGGGTCGGGCACGTCCTCGGACATGCAGTCGAAGTAGATATAGTCGTTGCCGATGCCGTGCATCTTGTAAAATTTTCTGAGCATGAGCCTTTACTTATATCAGTCCATGACTATGCAGGCGTCGCGCTCGGCGCCCACGGACACATACTTTATTTTGCAGCCGCAGAGCTTTTCGAGGAGGCGTATGTAGTCGAGCGCCTCCTTGGGGAGATCCTCCGCCCTTCTGCAGCCCGTAATGTCGCAGTTCCAGCCCTTTACCTTTTCAAAGACGGGCTTGCACTCGTCGAGCACGTCGGTGAAGGGGAATTCGTCTATAACCTTGCCTTCGAGCTCGTAGTGCGTGCAGATCTCTATCTCTTCGTATCCGTCTAAGACGTCGAGCTTGGTGAGGGCGATCTCGTCGGCGCCCTGACACCTGATGCCGTAGCGCGAGGCGACGACGTCGAAGGGCCCCACCCTTCTAGGCCTGCCCGTGGCGGCGCCGTATTCGCCGCCGAGAGCGCGCAGTTTTTCGGCCTTTTCGCCGAAATATTCGCAGGTGAAGGGGCCTGCGCCCACGCAGCTGGAATAGGCCTTCATTATGCCTATCGACTTATCTATCTTGAGGTTGGGCACGCCCGCGCCTATGGGCGCGTAGGCGGCTATGGTGGACGACGACGAGGTGTAGGGCACTATGCCGTAGTCAATGTCCCTCAGCGCGCCGAGCTGGGCTTCGAACATTATCTTTTTGCCCTCGGCGTTGGCCTTGTTGAGGTATATGCCCGTATCTATTATGTAATCTTTGAGGGGCAGGCCGTACTCTTCGAAGTAGGCCTTCATGTCCTCGACCTTAACGGGCTCGAAGCCGTAGGCCTTTATGGTCATGTTCTTCCACTCCACTATGTCGGGAAGGCGCTTGAAGAGCAGGTCTAAATTTTTGAGTTCGCCCATGCGGAAGGCCTTTTTGAGGTACTTGTCGGCATAGACGGGGGCTATGCCGCGGCGGGTGGAGCCGTAGGGCTTGCCCGTGGCCTTGGACAACCTGTCCTCTTCCATTACGTCCTGCAATATGTTGTAGGGCATGGTGATGATGGCCTTGTCGGATATCTTTAAGTTTTCGGGGGATATCGCGATGCCGCCCTCGCGCAGTTTTTTGATCTCGCCGCAGAGGTGCTTTATGTCGATGACCATGCCGGGGCCCATTACGTTGACTACGTCGTCGCGCAGGATGCCCGAGGGCAGAAGGTTGAGTATGAACTTGCCCTTTTGATTGACGACGGTGTGACCGGCGTTGTTGCCGCCCTGATAGCGGCAGACGATGTCGTAGTCGCGCGAGAGCAGGTCGACCATGCGGCCCTTGCCCTCGTCGCCCCAGTTGATACCACAGATACTTGTAAGCATTTTACTTTTCTTCCCTTAAAATTTATTGCGGGCGGATCGTCCGTCCGCCGTAATATCCGACTTTATTATAAAATAAACGAGCGATTAAGTCAAGCGTGCGCGGGGCACATAATGACTTTGACATTTCAACTTTGCCTTTAAAGCTGTCTGCCGACGAGCTCATAAAGCCCCTGCCTGACCTCCTCGTCGTCGGCGGCGCGGCACTCGAACTCTATCGTCTGCCCCGCAGAGAGGCGCGTTCCGCCCGTGGCCACCACGTCGGCGCCGTCGGCGGCCGTTATGCCCACGACGAGCCCGTCCGACGGCCAGATGAGCTTGTTTATCTTTGCGCCGTCGGCCAGCGAGCCCTCCATCACCCTTGCGGTGACGCGTATAGTTCTGTCGCGGCCCTCGAAGCCTTCGTCGCGGATGAAGCCGTGCAGGTTGTTTTCGTAGCCCGGCTCGGTGCGGCAAACCTCGGCGACGAGCATGGCGATGACTATGCCTATGAGAGCGGGCAGCATGTTCTGTATCTGCCCCGTCAGTTCGAACACGAGGCACAGCCCGGTTATGGGTGCGCGCACGAAGGCGGTGAAGAACACCGCCATGCAGATGATGACGAGGTAATCGGCATATTCGGGCTGCATGCCCACGGCCTTGAAGAGTTCGGCGAGCACGGCGCCCAGCCCCGCGCCCACGGCGAGCATGGGGATGAACACGCCGCAGGGCACGCCGCAGCCCATGTAGAGCGCCATCATTATGTACCTGAACAGCACTATTATGACGAGGGAGGCCGCCAGCCCCGCGCCGAGCACGGAGATGTCGCCGTACTCGCCCGTTCCGCCCGTGGCGAGGGAGTGGATGAAGAAATGTCCGCCGCCCATGGCGTAGACGGTGACGAGGCCGAAGGCGCCCGAGACGACGAAGGGGATGATAAATTTGCCCGTGCCCTTGAAGAAGGCGAGCTTTTTGAAGAGCTTTTTCATAAGCTCGGTGAGGTAGTAGAAACCCACGGCGGCGAGGGCGACTATTACGGCGGCGAGGGCGGTGAAGCCGCAGCCCGCCGCGTCCATGCCGACGAACACAAAGCCTTCGAAGGCGGTGGTCACCTCGAAGCCCATGGCAACTCTAAGACCCGTGCGCACGGCGAGCGCCGTTATGACCGACACCGAGGCGCTGACGAATATCTGGGGCGAAAAGGAGCGGAAGGCCTCCTCGAGGGCGAATATCATGCCCGTGACGGGGGCGTTGAAGGCGACGGCGAAGCCCGCCGAGGCTCCCCCCGCTATCTGCAGCCGCCTCATCATATAGGAGCGGCGCAGTATCCTGCCCGTGCCCTCGCCCACACAGCCGCCCATCTCGATAGAGGGCCCCTCGCTGCCCGCCGCGAGGCCGAGAAAGACGCAGGCCAGCGACGCCGCGAACATGGAGCACAGCGTTACATACCAGTTGAAGGGAAATTTGCCGCGGCAGGCGCCCTCTATCTGGGGTATGCCGCTGCCGCGTATCATGGGCACGAACTTGACGAGAGTGCCTATGGCCACGGCCCCCGCCGCAAGGCCGACAAAGAGCAGGGGAATGAAGGCGGGGTACTTTAAAATGAGGGCGTAGAGGTCGCGCGCGCAGCCCTCGCCGAGGCTCGTGCAGATGGTGTAGAGCGTGATGACCACGCCCGCGAATATGCCCGTGATAACAGAGAGAAAGACTATGTTTACGCCGTAATACCTGAAGGCGAGCCACGCCCGCCTGAGCGTTTTTTTGCTCATATCATACCTCTTTGCCGTAGATTTGCCCGCACATGTAACGGGCGTAGGCGCGGGCGACGTTGACGCCCGTCACCCCCTCTATCCCGCCGAAAAAGGCGTTGGAATTGACCTCGCAGACGAGGTAGCCCTCCTCGCCGAAGAGCACGTCCACACCGCAGTAGTCGGGGCATATGACGCGGGCAACCCTTTGGGTGAGCTCTTCAAGCTCGCCGTCGGGGAGGAGCTTTTCGCCCCGACCACCTATCTCTATGTTGGAGCGGAAGTCGGCCTCCGACCTCCTCGTCATTGCGGCGATCACCCGACCGCCCACGACTATGACGCGCGCGTCGCGCCCGCGGCTGGAGGATACGAAGCGCTGAAAGAGATGGGGCGTTGATATAAGTTGCTGCGAGAGCGCCTGCAACTCGGCGCGGTTTTCGGCCAGAAAGACGCCCGAGCCGAGCGAGCCGTAGCTCGACTTGACGACGACGGGATAGCCGAGCGCGCGCTCGACCTCGTCGAGGAGAGTTTTTTTGACCTCGGCGCCCGGGGTGTAGCAGAGCGGCCCGGGCAGGGTGCGCGGCACGGGCACTCCCTCCCCTGCGAGGCGGATGAGGGTGAGCATTTTGTCGTCGCAGTCCTCGATGGCGGCGGCCGTATTGAAGAGGCGGACGCCCGTGGCCTCGAGCATGCGGGCGGTGTATTTGTCCTTGTCGAGATAGACGACGAAGTCGGCTTGAACCGAACGGCCGAGGCCTCCCCCCTCCTCCACGCTGCAGGCGAAAAAGTCGTTGGGCCGCACCTCGGCGCAAACACCGAGCAGGGCGAACTCCTCCCTGAGGCGCTCGGCGCAGTACAGCGCGCTTTTAAGCTTGGAATAGGCATTGACGAGGATGAGGCACTTTTTCATACCCTTTCATTATAGCACACGAGGGGGCGTTTAGCAATGCTTTTGGCGCCGCCGTTGGTAGTTTTAATTTCGCTGCGGTTAAAAGTGTATCTGAAGCGATGCCGGGGAGATTTCTCCTCGTCGCCGCAAGACTAATTTTGCTACAAGCCGAGTAAACTCGGCTTGTCTGCTCTATAGCCTGCGGCTCCTCTTTCGCGCAAAAGCCACGGTTTTGCGCGAGGCTTAGGTGAGGACATATGCACTCCGTGAAAGCAAATTCGCCTTGCCCGCCCCCTCTTCGCGGGTGCGGTGCTTTAGCGATTTGCTACTTATTTTTCGGAGGGTGCTCGGGTAAACCCTGCGCACGCTTCGCGGAGCGGTAACAAGTGTATCTGAAACGGTGCCGGGGAGATTTCTCGGCTTACGCACGAAATGACACGCTCTACCCGAGGGGAGCTGCGCGTCGCCTCCCTTCCCTCCCCCCCTTGTCATGCCGAGCAGCGCGCCGAAAAAGTTGGGCGCAATAAGAGCATGAGCGCGCGTTGCCGAGGCATCTCGTCGCGATAGCGACGGACAAGCGGCGTGATACGCGCCGCTTTGGCTCCCCGTCGATATGGGGAGCTGTCGGCTACTTGTTGCCGACTGAGGGGGCGTTCCTTTTTTTCGACCTCTCCGCCCGCGCGTTCACCGCGCGGACACCTCCCCTCGTCGCCGCAAGGCTAATTTCGCAGCAAGCCGAGTAAACTCGGCTTATTTTGCTTTATAGCCTGCGGCTCCTCTTTCGCGCAAAAGCCACGGTTTTGCGCGAGGCTTAGGTGAGGATATATGGCACTCCGTGAAAGCAAATTCGCCCTTGCCCGCCCCCTCTTCGCGGGTGCGGCGCTTTAGCGATTTGCTACCTGTTCTTCGGAGGGTGCTCGCAAAGCTGCGCACCCCTCCAACCCCATTGTCCTGCCGAGCAGCGCGCCATAATTGTTGGAATAAAAACATGCATGTGCGCGCGTTGCGAGGTATCTCTGCCCATGCTTTTGCACAATCGGACAATGAGATCCTTCGCTGTCGCTCAGGATGACAAATCTGTCCCACCCGCCCACCCCGTGCCTTTCGCCTCTTCACAATAAGGTACAAAGTGTATCTGAAGCGGAGCCCGGGAGATTTCTCGGTCGAAATGACACGCTCTACCCGAGGGGGCGCGCGGTCGCGGCCCCGATATGCGGCGCTGGGGTCGCCGCGTTGAAAAAGGGCGCCCCCGCGGCCGCCAAAGGCGGGCGCGGGGGCGCAAAGTTTTAAATATTGTTCATTTCAAACCATACAGGCAAAGCCTATGCCGACGGTAAAACTATGCAGTCGTTTTAAATACTGTACATTTCGAGCCATACAGGCAAAACCTATGTCGGCGGTAAAAGTATGCAGTCGCTTTAAATATTGTTCATTTAAAGCCATACAAACAGTCTGTTTACGGCGCTCGAGGAGTATTGCCCGCAGGGCCGTCCCGAAATTATGGCTTGCGTGCGGTTATTTTACGCTGTACAACAGGTCGAAATATGTGGGATAGGGCCAATATTCGGAGGAGGTAATTTTCTCCATGCCGTCGATGACGGTGCGCATCTCCTCCATTACGGGCACTACCTTGTGCGCCATGGCCTGCGAGGCGGGCACTACCTCCTCCATGACTATGGAGCCGAGGATATCCTCGAGCTTTGCGATGAGCACGGAGAGTTTGTCGTTGGCCTCGGCGAGCTGCATTATTATGTTGCGCTCGGTGTTGCAGGGTATGGAATCGTTGACGGCCTGCTTGGCGGCGACGTTGGTGCACAGCTCGGCCACATAGTCGGAGACGGCGGGGATGATGTCCTGCTTGGCCATCTCCAAAAGGGTGAGCGCCTCGATATTTATTATCTTGGTGTAATTTTCAAGCTGGATATTGGCGCGGGCTATGGCCTCGGCCTTGGTGTAGACGCCCTGCCTTACAAATACGCCGACGTTCTTCTCCTCGAAGCAGACGGGCACGGCGTCGGCCGTGTTCTTGTTGTTTAAAAGGCCCCGCCTCATGGCCTCGGGCTCCCATTCGGGGCCGTAGCCGTCGAGGTTGAAGATTATGCGGTAGTGGTCTTTGAGCTCCCTCGCTATCACGGCGCGGGCGGCCTCTTCGATATCCTTGCAGCCTTCGAGCTCGTCGGCGAACTGTTCGAAGGCGTCGGCGACGATGGTGTTGAGCACTATGTTGGGGTCGGACACGTTGGCCTGCGAGCCGAGCATGCGGAACTCGAACTTGTTGCCCGTGAAGGCAAAGGGCGAAGTGCGGTTGCGGTCGGTGGCGTCCTTGGGGAAGATGGGCGATTCGGGCACGCCGATAGAGCCCTCGCCTATGCCCTGCGGCACATAGTCCTCGCCGTTGACTATGGAGTCGACGAGCGCGCCGAGGTGGTCGCCGAGGTAGACGGAGATTATGGCGGGAGGGGCCTCGTTGGCGCCCAGACGGTGGTCGTTGCCCGCCGAGGCGACGGAGGCCCTTAAGATGCCCTGATAGTCGTCGACGGCCTTGATGACGGCGGCGAGGACGAGCATGAAGAGCGTGTTCTTTTCGGGCGAGGGGCCGGGGTCGAGCAGGTTGAGGCCGGTGTCGGTGGACATAGACCAGTTGTTGTGCTTGCCCGAGCCGTTTATGCCGCGGAAGGGCTTTTCGTGCAGCAGGCAGATGAGGCCGTGGCGCTTGGCCACCTTGCGCATCATCTCCATGGTGAGCATGTTCATGTCCACCGCCGTGTTGGTTATGGAGAATACGGGCGCCATTTCGTGCTGGGCGGGCGCCACTTCGTTGTGCTTTGTTTTGGAGGGCACGCCGTAAGACCACAGTTCTTTATCGAGGTCGGCCATGAACTCGGCCACTCTGGGTTTGAGCACGCCGTAGTACTGATCTTCGAGCTCCTGCCCGCGGCTGACGGGCGCGCCGATGAGCGTGCGGCCAGTGAGGCGGAGATCCTTGCGCCTTTCGTACATTTCCTCGGAGATGAGGAAGTACTCCTGCTCGGGCCCGACGGTGGTGGCCACCTTTTTGCAGTTTATGCCGAAGAGCTTCAATATTCTTTTGGCCTGCTTGTCGATGGCGTTCATAGAGCGCAGCAGCGGGGCCTTTTTATCGAGCGTTTCGCCCGTATAGGAGACGAACACCGTGGGGATATATAGGGTGCCCTCCTTTACGAAGGCGGGCGAGGTGGGATCCCACGCCGTGTAGCCGCGCGCCATGAAAGTGGCCCTCGACCCGCCCGAGGGGAAGGACGAGGCGTCCGACTCGCCGACTATAAGGCTCTTGCCCGTGAGGCGCATTATCACCCTGTCGCCGTCGGGCTCCAGAAAGCAGTCGTGCTTTTCGGCGGTGAGGCCCGTGAGGGGCTGGAACCAGTGCGTGTAGTGCGTGGCGCCCTTGGAGACCGCCCAGTCCTTCATGGCGGCGGCGACCGAGCCGGCTATGGACACGTCGAGCTGTTTGCCCGATTCTATGGTGGCCCTTAAGGCCTTATACACTTCCTTGGGAAGGGTCTCCTTCTGGACGGCGTCGTTGAATACGTTTTCGCCGAACATCTGAGGTAAATTCATGCGTCTTTCTCCTCGAGTTATTTTTTTGGCGCGCCGCCCGCGTGCGGGCGGCGCGCCCGCTGTCTTTTACGGTTATATTATAATTTATGGCGGAGCATATGTCAACCTCCGCGGGGCGGGCGTGCGGCTACAAAGTAATTATGCGCGGCATAAGCGGCGCTTATATCACTTGGTAAGCTCGTCCGAAGCGGCTTTGAGCACTTCGAAAAACTGCGGGAAGGTCTTTCGGCAGGCCTCGGCGCCCGCTATCGTGAGGCCGCACCTCAGCCCCGCCACGGCGAAGGACATGGCCACGCGGTGGTCGCCGAAGGAGTCGGCCACTCCACCCTTTAAGGGCACGGGATATACGACGACGCCGTCCTCCCGCTCCTCCGCCCTGCCGCCGAGAGCGTTTATGTTGTGAACTATTGCGGCTATCCTGTCGCACTCCTGCCTGCGTATGTGCGAAATACCGCGGATATATGTGGGCTCCCCGAGCCACGGCGCCACGGCCGCGAGCGTGAGGGCCTGGTCGGAGAAGGAGGACATATCAACCTCCCCTCCGTTGAAGTCCTTTATGAGTCGGATGAATTTATGGTCGCCCTGCATGGTGCGGGGCATGAGGCCCGACACGGAGATATTTGTGCCCAGCAGGCGGTTGGCGGCGTAGAAATAGCAGGCCGCCGACACGTCGGGCTCAATTTCGTACTGTTTGGGGCTATAGCCGCCTCGGACTATGTAGCTCTCCCCCTCCCGCGCGACGTCGACGCCGAACGACCACATCATATCTATAGTCATTTGGACGTAGTCCCTGCCGTGCGCGCCGACGGGCGTCACCCTTATCGGCCTGCCCGCGACGGGGGCGCACATGAGGAGGGCGGAGAGATATTGGCTGCTCTCCGAGATGTCTATCTGTACCTCGCCCTTGGGAGAGGGCGTGCCCGTGACGGTGAAGGGAAAGCAGTACGGCTCGCCCGAAAAGGTAAATTTTGCGCCCATATCGGATAGGGCGCGGATGAGAGGGCCCATGGGGCGGCGGCGCATCTGAGCCGAACTGTCGAAGGAGAATGTGCCTTGTGAGAGTGCGGCCAGCGCCGTCAGAAAGCGGGCGGCCGTGCCCGCCGAGCCGACGTAGACCTCTCCCCCGCCTGCGGGCAGCCTGCCGCCGCAGCCGCAGACGACGAGGGCGCCCGAAGTTTCGAAAACTTCTATGCCCAGCGAGCGGAGCGCCGCGACAAACGAGGCGCAGTCGCCCTCGGTGGCCGCTCCGACGAGTTTGGAGGTGCCGTCGGCCAGCGCCGCCAGAAGGAGGGCGCGGGTAGTTATAGACTTGGAGCCGGGCACTCTTACCCGCACGGTATTGCCGTTGGTTGCGCCATATATGGGGTGTATTGTGACGTTCATGCCTTTCTCCGCCTTAAAATGTCGCCCGCAGAGAGAACGTACGGGCAGTTTATTTCGTAGTGCTCCTGCACGCGCTTGCAGTCGTCGACGGGGGTGCCGTCGGGCAGGCGCGCCCACTGCACGGTGAAGCTTTTTAAAAAGTTTTGCGAGGGCGAAAGCACTTCGAGCACGTCGCCCGTCTTAAAGCGCCCGCGCATCTCCGCCACTGCATAGCCGTCGCCGCCCGAGAGCACGTTGGCTATATAGTCGCAGTCGCCCTTGGTCTGACTGTCGGCATAGTTGACTGTTTTATCGTTTGCACCCAGCATATATGCCGTTGTATAGTCGCGGTGGGCGGCCGTTAAAAGCTCGCGCTCCACCTGCGGCGAGTAGCCGCCGTCCATGCACCGCCTGTAGGCGTTGATGACTGTGGCGAGGTAGTATTCGCTCTTCATGCGGCCCTCTATCTTGAACGAGCATACGCCCGCGCGGGCGAGCTCGCCGAGGTGCGCCGACATGTTGAGATCCTTTGAATTGAAGATATATGTGCCCCTTTCGTCCTCCTCCACGTTCATCCAGCCGCTCTCGGCGCCGCCCTCGTTCTTGCGCACCTGCCAATTCCAGCGGCAGGCCTGCACGCACTCGCCGCGGTTGCTTTCGCGGCCCGCGAGATAGTTGGACAGAAGGCATCGGCCCGAATAGGATATGCACATGGCGCCGTGGACGAAGGCTTCGAGCTCGATATCGGGCACGAAGGCGTGGATGCCTGCTATCTCCTCCACCGACAGTTCGCGCGCGAGTATGACGCGCGAAGCGCCGAGGTCGCGCCAGAACTTTACCGCGTACTTGTTGGTGACGTTGGCCTGCGTGGAGATGTGCACGGGCAGGGCTGGCGCCGACCTGCGGCAGGCGTAGAACACGCCCGGATCGGAGATGATGGCGGCGTCGGCGCCCGCCCCCGAAAGAAAGGCGAAGTAGTCGCAAAGGGCGGCCGTGTCGGCGTTCCTTGCAAAGATATTTACGGTGACGTACACCCTTTTGCCGAGCGAGTGGGCGTAGGCGACGGCGCTTTTGAGTTCCTCGCCGTTGAAGTTGTCGGCAAAGGAGCGCAGCGAAAAGTTTTTGCCCCCTATATATGCCGCGTCCGCGCCGAAATACAGCGCGGCTTCGAGCTTGGCGCGGTTGCCCGCGGGGGCGAGAAGTTCAACGTTCATAGGCTACTTTATCCTGACCGACAGGGCGACGCCGTCGCCCACGTCGGCAACGTATGTTAGGAGGTCGCCGTCGGAGAGGACGGCGCCGAGATATTCGCGCATGTGCCTGACGAGCATGGCCCGCTTTTTGGGAACGGGCGCCTCGCCGTTGACCCAGCCGTAGAGCAGGACGTCGTCGGCGGCGAGCAGACCGCCGCGCGCGAGCAGGCCCTTGATGACGGGCAGCCACTTTACATACTGCACCTTTGGGCCGTCGAGAAAGACAAAGTCGAACTCTTCCGAAAGAGTGGGCAGCACTTCGGCGGCGTCGCCGACGATGAGGCGGGCCCTGTCCTCCACCCCCGCCGCGGCGAAGTTGGCCGCGGCCTCGCGGGCGAAGGAGGCGTTCTTTTCTATGGTGGTCAGGCGGGCTTGGGGGCAGGCCTCGAGCAGGGCTATGCCCGAAGCGCCCGTGGCCGTACCGATCTCAAGGATGTTCTTTGCGCCGCAGGCGACCGCCTGCACGAGGACAAACTGCAGAGTTTCGTCGCAGGACACGGGCACCTGCCTTTGGAAGGCCGCGCGGCGAATTGATGAGACGAGCGGGCCGACCCTGAGGACGTTTATGCCGCCCGTGCGCGAGGGACGCTCGGGGACGGAGGTGTCGAAGTGGGGATAGTTGAAGTCCATTACAGTTCGACGACGACGGGCACCACCATGGGCGACTGCTTTGTCTTGCGGACAAGGTAGTTCCTGAGCGCCTTTTTAATTACTCTTTTGAGCTCGTCGACGCTGCCCGAGGGCAGGTCGTAGCCCGATATGGCCCTGTTGATGACCTCGCGCATCTCCTTGTTGTAGTCGCGGTGGAAGTCGAACACAAAGCCGCGCGAGTTGATGACGGGCTCGCCTATGACCTCGCCGCCCGAAACGGCGACGGACACTATGAATATGCCCTCCTGCGCGAGCTGGCGCCTGTCCTGCATGACCAGCGAGGCCTTTTCGTCCTCGATGCCCTCGCCGTCGATGAGGCGGGAGCCCGCGGGCACGTCCTGAAGGCGGCGCATGGTCTTGGAGGTTACCTCCACGCAGTAGCCGAGGTCGGGAAGGAGAATGTTGCGCTCGCTCATGCCCAGACTCTGCGCCAGCTGCGAATGCTTGACGAGGTGCCTGTATTCGCCGTGCACGGGGATGAAGAATTTGGGCTTTAAGAGCGTGTGCATTATCTTGTGTTCCTCGCGGCAGGCGTGGCCCGAGACGTGGATGTTCTCCAACCGCTCGTAGACGACGTCGGCGCCGAGGTGGTAGAGCTTGTTTATTACGCCGTACACGTCCCTTTCGTTGCCGGGGATGGGCGAGGCGGAGATTATTATAGTGTCGTTGGAGCCGACGGACAGGGCGGGATTTTCGCCGTTGGCCATGCGGTGCAGAGCGCTCATGGGCTCGCCCTGGCTGCCCGTGCAAACTATTATCACCTCGTCGTCGCGCAGGTTGCGCGTGCGGGAGATGTCGACTATGACGCCCTCGGGAATGGAAAGCTCGCCTATCTTCTGGGCGGCCTCCACCACATTGAGCATGGAGCGGCCGTTGAGGGCCACCCTGCGCCTGTGCCGCACGGCGAGGTCGATTATCTGCTGAAGCCTGTGCACGTTGGAGGCAAACGTGGCTATGATGACGCGGCGGGTGGAGTTTTCGGCCACAAGCCGCTCGAGCGTTTCGCCGACGACCGTCTCCGACATGGTGAAGCCGGGGCGCTCGATATTGGTGCTCTCGCCCATATACAGCAGCACGCCCTTGCCGCCGAGGTCGGCGATGGTCTTAAGGTCGATGGGCTTGCCCGCGACGGGGGTGAGGTCTATTTTGAAGTCGCCGCTGTGGAATATTACGCCCTGAGGGGTGTGTATGGCCAGCGCCAGCGCGCCCGCTATGGAGTGGTTGACGTTGATGAAGTCTATTTTGAAGCACCCCCACTGCAGGCTGCCGCCCGGCGCGACGGTTATTTCGCGCACGTTGTTGAGGCGGTGTTCGCGCAGTTTGTTGTCGACCAACGCGAGGGTGAGCCGGGTGCCCGCGACGGGGATGTCCATCTCCTTTAAAAGATAGGGCACGCCGCCTATGTGATCCTCGTGACCGTGGGTGAGCACGAGCCCCCTGACCTTGCGCTTGTTTTCGATAAGGTAGGTGAGGTCGGGCACTACGAGGTCGATGCCGGGCATCTCCTCGGTGGGGAATATGGCGCCCGCGTCGATTATTATTATGTCGTCGCCGCACTCGAGGGCGGTCATGTTCTTGCCTATCTCGCCCACGCCGCCTATGAATATCACCTTGACGGCGCTCTTTTTGGAGCGGCCCTTGCCCTTGGGAGAGGGCTCGGACGGGGCGGGCAGCCGCTTTTGCGACTGCGCGGGGGGAAGAATGGCCACGGCGGGCACGCGCACGGGGGCGCGGCGGGACGAGCGGGCACTATTATCCTCGGCTTTGCGCGAAGCGCGCGGAGGCTTGGCGGGCTTTACGGCCTTTTCCTCCTTTTTTTTGCGCTGTTTTTTTTGTTTGGTTTCCGACTGTTTATTTCTTTCCAAAATTATATTCCTTTGCCGCCACACCGTAGTTGCCCCGCACATATGCGGCCGCGAAAGCCATTTGTCTTGCGCGGCGCTCCCCTTTGCGGGGGCGGGACAGCGCAAAATAATTTTCGGCTCCGAAGGCGGCGCGGCATGATTATTATGTAGTTTTAAGGCGAAATTTGTTATATATTTGCGGCATTGTAAAAGGGGGTCATATCAACCCCCTTTTATATTTTACAGGCTGTTTGCCTGTGGTAAACTTTTCCGCGGCGGTACTGCTACAGAAAATTTTGCCTTTAAATTACAGACCCTTATTACTTTTTGCTTACGTCCTTTACAAGGCCCTCTTCGATGAGCTCTTCGATGGTCTCGTAGGGATACATGGCGGCGTAGTCGCGCTCGGCTATCTCGCGCTTGACGCCGTTGCGCCTTTCGAGCATGATGTCGATGAGCCTGATGGCCTTCTTTACGCCGCGAGGGCTCTTGATCTTGACCATCATGGGAGTGCCGTGCATGGACTTGTTGTCCGATACGTCGACCTGATGATAGACGCTGGTTGCAAACTCGTTGGGGTCGAGAGCGAGGTACAAGCAGAGCGTCTTGCCGCGTATCTTGAAGCGGGCTATGGTCTCGCGCCCCTTGTTGAAGCGCTCGGCGCCCCACGAGATATTGGAGTTGACCTTCTTGTATGCGAGGAGCGCGTTTTTGACCTGTCCGTAGAATGTCTTCTGCTCGTCGGTGCTCTGGATTATCCTGGCGATGAACGAGCGGTTGTACTTCATCATGTTGGCGAAGTCGACTGCGGGCGAGGATATGCCGGGTATGCCGTCGGGCATCACCTCTCCCTCGGCGGGAGTTTCGTTTATCTCCTCGACGATGGAACCCATATCGCCGTCCTCTTCGGCCGACTCTTCGGCGGCCTCGTCGACTACGTCGCTGACGGTGACGAGCTCTTCCTCATCCTCGGCGGCCTCTTCGGTCTCCTCGGCGGGAGTCTCTTCAGCCGCTTCCTCGGCGACTTCCTCGGTCTCCTCGGCGGGAGCTTCCTCTGCCGCTTCCTCGGCGGCTTCCTCGCTCTCCTCGGCGGGAGCTTCCTCTGCCGCTTCCTCGGCGACTTCCTCGGTCTCCTCGGCGGGAGCTTCCTCTGCCGCTTCCTCGGCGACTTCCTCGGTCTCCTCGGCGAGAGCTTCCTCTGCCGCTTCCTCGGCGATCTCCTCGGTCTCCTCGGCGGGAGCTTCTTCTTCGGCCTCCTCTTCGACGACGGCTGCCTGTGCGGGAGCTATCTCGTCGGAGGCGGCGGAAACCACCACGCCTGCGGCCAGCAGGGCCTTGAGTTCTTCAAGCTGTCTGGATATCTCTTCGAGGCGCTCGTCGTACTCGCCCGAGACCTTCTGAGCGACGGTGTCGGTGATCTGATCGACGCCCTCTTCGTCGAGCACTATATCTATCTGCTCTTCGCGCTCTTCGGCGGGAGCCTCTTCCTCGGCGGGAGCGGCGGCCAATGCCTTGAGCTGGGCGATGTCCTCTTCTATCTTGCGGAAATATACTTCGTAGCCCTGCGCGACGCTTTCGGCTACCTTGTTCATGCCCTCCTCGTCGACGACAATGTCGCGATCGGCGGCGAGCTCGCCCTTGAGATCTTCGGCGACGCCCTCCCTTACCTTTTGGGCGATATTGTCGATATCCTCTTCGGTGACGGCGGGGGCACACTCGTTTTCGGAGAGCTTGGCGGCTACGGCCTCGCTTATCCTGCCGACGTTTTCATCGTCGAGCACGACGGCCTTTTCGGCGTCGGCCTCGGCGAGCTTGGCGGCTACTGCGGCGCCTATGACGCCCGCGCCCTCCTCGTCGACGACTATGTCGCGGTCGGCTGCGGCCTCCTCCTTTATGCTGTCGCAGATGGCCGAGCTTATCTTGCCCAGACCCTCTTCGTCTATGACTATATCGTAATCGGCGTCCTTCTGAGCGTCCATGAGGCCGCTGACTACGCACGCGGCGATGGCCTCGCTGTCGACCTCGGCGGCGGGAATGGACTGAGCGACCTTTTCGGCGATCTCGTCGGCGTCGATATCGGGCAGATAGTTGGAGAGCACGGCGGCCGCCTTTTCGGCGAGGGCGTCCTCGTTGATCTGACCGACGTTGAGCTTTTCGGATACGATGCGGGCGATCTCCTCGCTGTCGACGTCGTTGGCGGCGACTGCGGAAACCAGCCTTTCGGCCACGGCCGAGGAGATGGCGTCGTAATCGAGCTTGCCTTCGACGGCCTTGGCGAGCGAATCGCAACCGTCCTCGTCGACCATTACGTCGAACTGTTCGGGAGCTATGGTGCCCACCTGCTTGGCGACGCGGTCGGCAATTTCGTCGTTATCCACGTCGACTATCACCTTGGCGGCTATGGCGTCGGCGAGAGCCTGCTCGTCGACGGCGGCGGAGAGCTGTTTGCCCTCGAGAACTTCGCAAACCTTGTCGGCAACGGCCTGCTCGTCGATGACGGCGGCGGACAGCTTGCCTTCGAGAAGTTCGCACACCTTCTCGGCGACGGCCTGCTCGTCGACGACGTCGGCGGGCAGCTTGCCTTCGAGAGCCTCGCACACCTTGTCGGCCACGGCCTGCTCGTCGAGCGAGCCGTCGACTATCTGTTCGGCCACCTTGGAGGCTATGTAGTCGGCCGATATGACCTCCTCTGCGGGGAGGTTTTCGGCCAGCTTCTTTGCGAGGGCGTCGTAGTCGAGCTCCTCTACAATGGCCTGGGGTATGTACAGGCGCCTGGCCACGCTGTCGGCCAGAGCCTCGTAATCGGTAACTGCGGCCTCGGGTGCGGGAACGGTCACCTTGTCGGCCAGCTTTTCCGCCAGGGCGTCGTAGTCGAGATCTTCGACTATGGCCTCGGGGATATACATATTTTCGACGACTTTGGCGCCCAGCTCGTCGTAGTCGATAGAGGCGCGCACCTCGGGAAGCTGCGAAGCCAGCTTTTCGGCGAGGACGTCGTAGTCGAGATCTTCGACGAGAGCCTGAGGGATGTACATGTTCTCGACGACTTTGGCGCCCAGCTCGTCGTAGTCGACGGCAAGCTCGTGCGCGGGGATGCGCTTGGCGACCTCGGCGGCGAGATAATCGTAGTCTATCTCGGCGGCGGGCAGGGTGAGCTTTTCGGCCACCTTGGAGGCGAGCTCGTCGTAGTCTATCTTTATCTCGGGAGCGGCGAGCTGCTTTGCGGCGTCGCGGTACATGCTCTGTATCTGCGCGGAGAGATAGCCCAGCTCCTCGACGAGTTCCTTTTTGACGGCCTCGACTTTGAGCATGATGGCCTCTCTGTCCATGTCCCTGTCGATGGCGGAGTCGATGACTTCCTGCACCTTCTTATCGAGCTCTTTGCCCTGAGCGGCGAGGGAGTTGTAGCGCGCGGCGGCCGTCTTTTCCTGCGAGGCGAACCTGGCCACCTGCTTGTTGACGGAATCGTTTACCTGCGCGATCCTTGCCACATGAGCGCTGACCGAGTTGGACTGCTGGGCGATCTGCGCCACGACGGTCTGGTTCTGCCTGGCCAGCTGTTCGACCAACGCGTTAAGCGTTCTGTTTTGTTGAGCCACCTTATCGACCTTGGTTAAAAGAAGATCTGCCTTGGTCTGACCCGTGCCGTTGTTTTTAACACCCATAATACACCTCGATAAATGTAATCACAGGGAGAAATCCCCCTTTGGCCTCACGGCTTAGCGCACATTCGGCTGCCTTTGCGGAAATTGACGCGTTCCCGGCGCAATTTTCCGCGCGGAATTTAAAACCTTTAATATTATTCCTTTATTTAGTTTACAACAAAATTTCGCAAATGTAAATACTTCAGGGCAAAATTTTTTGTATTTTCCGTAAATTTTTTTAACTTTTTTTGAAGATTGCCCTTTTAATATGCCCCGAACACTAATTTTGCCCTCTTTGATTGATAAAATAAACTAATTATTCCCTTCGGGCGAAGAGAGTGAGCCGGGCGGCGAAAGTTAAAATATTTTTTGAACAAATTGCCTTCAAACAGTTGTATATCGCCGAAATTTATTGTATAATTATTCTAATAAGGCCGCAACTCGGTCAAAATATAAATTTATAATGTATAACAGGCGAACCGACGGCGGAAAATAAGACCTCGAGGCGCCGAAGGAGGATCATGAGAGTTTACAACTTTTCGGCCGGGCCCTCCACCCTGCCGCTCGAAGTGCTGAAGAAGGCACAGGAGGAACTGTTGGATTTTGCGGGAACGGGAATGTCGGTCACCGAGATATCCCACCGCGACAAGGCATACGAGGCCGTCGTGCGCGACGCCGAGGCGCTGACGCGCGAACTTTTGGGCGTGCCCGACGACTACGCCGTGATATTCGTGCAGGGCGGAGCTTCGACGCAGTTTGCGGCGGTGCCCCTCAATCTGATGCACTCGGGCAAGGCCGACTACATAGTTACGGGCAACTTTGCCAAGAAGGCATGGCAGGAGGGCAAGATATACGGCGAGGCCGTAAAGATAGGCGACAGCTCGGACAAGGTGTACACCTATATCCCCGACGTGGACAAGCTTGAGTACTCCGAGGGCGCCGACTACGTTCACATCACCTCCAACAACACCATATTCGGCACGAGGTACGTTAAATTCCCCGACTGCAAGGCGCCGCTGGTGGCCGACATGTCGTCGGACATATTCTCGCGCGAGATAGACGTTTCGCGCTTCGGCGTGATATATGCGGGCGCGCAGAAGAACCTCGCCCCCGCGGGCGTGACCATAGTCATTGCCAAGCGCTCGCTGATAGGCGATCCCCTGCCCGTCTGCCCCACCATGCTCAGATGGAAGGTGCAGGACGAGAACGGGTCGCTGTACAACACTCCCCCCGCGTTCTCCATATATATGGCCGACCTTGTGCTGCGCAACCTCAAGGAGAAGGGCGGCGTAAAGGCCATAAACGAGGTCAACGAATACAAGGCGGGGCTGTTGTACGACTTTATAGACAACTCGTCCTTCTACCGCAACGACGTAGTGCCCGAGTTCCGTTCGATAATGAACGTGCCCTTCGTGACGGGCGGCGCCGACACCGACGCCAAGTTTGTGGCCGAGGCAAAGAAGAACGGGCTGGTCTCGCTGAAGGGACACAGGCTGGTGGGAGGCATGAGGGCCTCGATATACAACGCCATGCCCGTAGAGGGCGTTAAGGCGCTGATAGAGTTCATGAAAAAATTCGAGCTGGAGAACAAGTGATATGGCCGCAATACTTAAATTAAATTCGATAAGCCCCCTCGCAGACGACATATTTGCGGGATATGAGTACGGCGACGACGTAAAGTCGCCGACGGGCATAATGGTGCGCTCGGCCGCCATGGCCGACTACGCCGTAGGAAAGGAGCTGCTGGCGGTAGCCCGCGCTGGCGCTGGCACCAACAATATACCCGTGGCCGACTACGCCGCAAAGGGCATAGTGGTGTTCAACACGCCCGGTGCCAACGCCAACGCCGTAAAGGAGCTTGTAATATGCGAGCTGTTTTTGGGCGGGAGAAAGATAACCGACGCCATTGACTGGGTAAAGACGCTCAAGGGCGAGGGCGACAACGTGGGCAAGCTTGTGGAAAAGGGCAAGGGTAAATTTGCCGGACACGAGATAGCGGGCAAGACGCTGGGCGTGATCGGTCTGGGCGCCATAGGCATAATGGTGGCCAACGCCGCCGTAGCCCTCGGCATGAAGGTCGTGGGCGCCGACCCCTACCTCTCCACGCAGGGGGCGCTGCACCTCAACCCCGCCGTTGAGGTGGCGGCAGACAACGCCGCCGTTTTCCGCAAGGCCGACTTCATCACGCTGCACCTGCCCCTCAACGCGCAGACGCGCGGCATGATAGGCGCCGAGGCCATAGCCTCGTTCAAGGACGGCGCCGTGCTGATAAACAATTCGCGCGGGGAACTTGCCGACAGCGCGGCCGTTATAGCGGCGCTGGGCTCGGGCAAGCTTTCGAGGTATATAACCGACTTCCCCACCGCCGACCTGATAGGCGTTGAGGGCGCAATATGCGTGCCCCACCTGGGCGCGAGCACGCCCGAGGCCGAGGACAACTGCGCCGTTATGGCCGCGCGCCAGCTTAAAGATTACATTGAAAACGGCAACATAGTAAATTCGGTAAACTACCCCGCAGTATGCGCCGCGCGCGAGGGAAAGGCGCGCATATGCGTCTGCCACAGGAACGTGCCCAACATGATAGCCGAGCTGACTTCGGCCATCTCCAAGAGGGGCATAAACATAGCCAACCTCACCGACAAATCGAGGGGCGACTATGCCTACGGCATCATAGACATAGACGGCGAGGCCGACGGAGCGCTGCTCGGCGACATTGCCGCCACGGAAGGCGTTATCAGAGTGCGCGCCCTTTGACCTTTAAAACGCGTCCGCGCGGGGCGGCAAAGCCCCGCGCGGACTTTTTTTACGGCGGGAAAGGCCGCTTCCCCGCCCGATATACCATTACGACCGCGACAAAGGGGCGGCGGCGCACTTTTGTGCGCCGCCGCCCCGCCCTTTGTCCCCTTTCAGTCGCTCTGGCTCTTGCGTTCGCCTTCGGGCTTTATTTCGTCGGGCACCGCGCGCGAACCGTCGGCGTTGTACGAGGCGGCGTTGTACTGCAGCGCGGCAATATAGGCGTTATACTGCGCGTCGGTCAGCTTTCTGATCTTCTTTTTGGAAGACATTTTCAACCTCCTGTAAAGATATGTACGGCCGCGCATATGCCGGGGCCACACCATTATTATGCTCGCCTGCGCGCATTTTAAACTTGCCGCAGGGCAAATGCTTACAACAGTATGCAGATGACCCCGCCCTTGCCCTCGTTGACGATGCGCGTTATGGCCCTGCGCAGTTTGGAGCGCACCTCCTCCTGCATGCCGCCCGCTCTGCCCGCAAGGTTTTCCTTTACCACGTCGCGCAGGGTGCGGCCGAAGATATTGGCGTTCCACATTTCGTCCATGTCCTCTCCCGCGGCGGGCAATCCGCCCGCGCCGCCGTCGGTCTGACCGAGGATGGGGCTGACTTCGCCGTCGACGTCCACCCTTATTATATGGTAGGAAGGCGCGGCAGCCTTTAATTTTACGCCCGTGCCCCCGCCGCGGCGGATGACCTCGGGCTTTTCGAGCTTCATTTCGCCGTCGTCGGGCGGGACTATGCCGTAGCCCGTGGCGCGGGCACTCTCGAAGGCGCCCCTGATGCGCGAATACTCCCTGCGCGCCTGCGCGGCGGACACGGCGAAGGACATCAGGGCCCCCTCGTCGGCGATATCCTCACCCGCCGTTTCGGAGAGCAGATCAAAGAAGGCGCCGTCGCGTATGTTTGCCCTGAGCGTGGCGCGGCCGTCGGACAGCGAGAGATCGAGGGCGCACTCGCCCTCCCAGCCCTCGCAGCCCTCGAGCGCCGAGGCGAGAGCGGCGCAGTCGGACATGCTTTTTACCTCGCGCGAGCGCGACAGCACCCTTTCGACGAGTTCGCTCACCGCCGAATTGTCGGCAGGCAGCGAGCGCACCCACCCGGGTACGACCACGTCTATCGCGGCGACGGGGAAAGCGAAGAGCAGATCTTTGAGCATGCCCGCAAACTGTTCGCGGGCGAGGTCGCCCTCATGGGGCGGAACGACAATGCAAGGGAGCTCGGGCGGGCACTCCTCACCCTCCTCGACTATGGCGGCGCACCCCTCCCCGCGCGAAAGGGCTATGCCCGTTCCCTCGGCCGCGCGCGAGAGCGAGGCAAAAAACTGTTCGCCGCCGTACACGGCTATCGGCGAGCCCGCGCACCTCGCCGCCGTATCGCTGATTATCTTTTCGGTCTCCATTCCATCCCTCCGTTTACGCTTTGATTTGAATTGTGTATAATATGATACTCGCTTTAAACGGGGATTATGACAACAAAGCGGCGCGCGGCTGAAAGGCCGCGCGCCGCATATCGTGCCCCCGACGGGAGAATATGGAATTGCCGAAGGCAACATATCGACTAAACTTCGACCTCTCCGTCTGCGCGCTCTCGCGCGCAGACACCTCCCCATACGAAGGGGAGGCAATAATGAGGATATATCGTATCTGAAAAGGCACCATGGAGATTTCTCCGCTTCGGCTTCGCCTTCGGTTTCGCATCTTGTTCGCGTTCATCAAAAATGCTCGCATTCATAGCGAAAGCGGCGCTACGCTTGCCCGAAATGACAACATTCCCCAAAAGGGGTGGGCGCGCGGCTGAAAGGCCGCGCGCCGCATATCGTGCCACGAACGGGGCATATGGAATTGCCTATCGATTAAACTTCGACCTCTCCGCCCGCGCGTTCACCGCGCGGGCACCTCCCCATGCGACGGGGAGGCTAAACTAAAGATATATCGTATCTGAATGTAATCCGAAGCATTTCGCGGTGCCGCGTTTACCTGCACTCGGTGGCGAATTTGTAGAACTCGTTGACCTCCTGCTCGGTTTTGAAGTTGGCCACGAACATGCGATTGCCCATGGCGCCCGAAAGCGCCCTTTCCACCCTGCGGCAGATCTTTAAATTGTCGGCGTAGCGGCCGTAGATCTCGTCGTCGCCGTGCACATACGGCTTGCCGTCGCGGCGGCCGACAAAGGCGCAGTAGTATCTTTCGCCCGTGCCCTTCAGGGAGCTGTCGTAGGCGATCATGTCCGCCCAGATCTTGTACACGTCGGTGGAGTTGGCGTAGTTCATCATCTCGGGAGAGATGCCGCCCGAGGGGCGCATGTTGACTTCGAGCGCGACGACTTCGCCCTTTTTGCCCATGTATTGGTCGCGGTTGAGGCGGAAGAACTCGAAGTGGACGAAGCGCGACTTTACGCCGAAGGCCTTCAATGCTCTGCGGCCCGCGTCGACGACGTCGGCATACGGTCTGTTGACGATATAGAACATGGAGCTGTCGCCCGTGTTGACAACGTCCATAAGCGACCCCAAGGTGACGTTGCCCGTTTCGAATATGGGCTCGCCGCGGCTGTCGACGATGGCGTCGTAGGAGTTGACGGTGGCGTCGACAAACTCCTCCATTATATAGCTGACAGGCAGCTTTGCGCGGAAGAAGGCCTCGAGCTCGCCGTCGTTTTTAAGCTTGTGCGTATCGCTTGCGCCCACGCCGTTATCGGGCTTGACGATGACGGGATAGCCCACCTCCTTTATGAACCTTTTGCAGGCCGAGAGCGACGTGGCTATGCAGTAGCGCGCCGTCTTTATGCCCGCCTTTTTGTAGCGCGCCTTCATGGCCGACTTCAGCTTTACGGCCTTCATGTCGCCCTCTTTGAAGCCGGTGTTTATGTTGAACTCCGTCCTGAGCCTGGCGTCGCGCTCCAGCCAGTACTCGTTGTTGCTCTCCAGCCAGTCTATCTTGCCGTAGCGGAAGGAGAAGAAGGCGACGGCGCGGAACACCTCGTCGTAGTTTTCGAGGTCGGACACCTTGTAGTACTCGGTGAGGGCGGAGCGCAGCTCGGGCAGCAGTCCGAAGTAGTCGCAGTCGCCTATGCCGAGAACGTTGAAGCCGTTGTCGCGCAGGTGGCGGCAAAAATGCCAGTAATTTTCGGGAAAGTTGGGTGAGATGAACACAAAGTTTTTCATAAGTCCTCTTTATGGCGCGCTTAAACGCACCTCTGTTTATTGCGGCGCCGCGGCGGAGGGCACTCCCTCCGCCGCGGCGTACATATCATATATGTGCGCAGAGAAAGGCGGAGATGTCCTCCATGACCTGTTCGGCGCAGATATCGTTTAAAATTTCGTGGCGGGCGCCCCTGTAGATGGTCATCTGCACGTCGGCCACGCCCGCGGCGGCGTATTTGTCGTACACCTTTACCACGCCCTTGGAATAGGAGCCAACGGGGTCGTCGCTGCCGGCCACAAGGTATATGGGCAGCTGTTTGGGGGTGTTTTTGAAGGTCTTTGCCGCGCAGGCCTGCCCCACTATCGAAAAGAGGGTGCAAAATCCCCCGCAGGTGAAGGGCACGCCGCACAGAGGGTCGGCGATGTACGCGTCGACGTTGGCGGCGTCGGCGCTCAGCCAGTCGTATTTTGTGCGGCCCTCGAACCTCTTGTTATATGAGCCGAAGGCCAGCCCGTCGATGAGGGCCGAGCGGTGTTTTGCTCCGCAAAAGAGCGCCACGAGGCGGGCGGCGAACTTGCCGAAGCCCGTGAGAAGGGCGGGCTGAAAGCCCGTTCCCATGATGACGGCGCCCGCAAGCCCCGCGCCGTAGAGCGAGATATATTTGCGCGTAAAGAAGGAGCCCATGGAGTGGCCGAGGAAGAAATAGGGCAGAGTGCCCGTCTTGTCCCTCATCATCTCGTGCAGGGTGCGAATGTCGGCAATTACGGCGGAGGTGCCGTCCATGCCGTCGAAATACCCCGCTTCGGCCTCGGTGAGCACCGAAGCGCCGTGGCCGAGGTGATCTTCGGCGCACACTATAAAGCCGCGCTCGCTCAAGAACTCGGCCAGAGGGGCGTACCTCAAAGCGTATTCGGCCATGCCGTGCACTATCTGCACCACGCCGCGCGCGAACGAGCGGGGGCGCCACACATAGGCGTGTATCTGCGTTTTTTTATCCGAGGAAGGGTAAACAATCTCTTCGTACATACTGTCTCCACGCGCCCTCAAAGGGCGCCGTTTGCCTTGAGTGAGTCATACAGGAGGCCGATATTGTCGGGCGAGAGGGCGGCCTCCCCCCTCTCTATGCTCTGGGCGAGCGCGACGGCCGCCGAGAGGACGGGCGCGGGCACCCCCGCAAAGAAGGCGGCGGAGCACACCTTGCCCGCGACGAGGTCGACTTCGCTCTTCCTGCCCGAGACAAGATCGAAATACATGCCCGAAACGAGGGACGAGTGCTTGGCCATGGCAAGGGGCAACGCGGCAAAGGCAACAGCCCTTTTTAAGGCACCGCCGCACAGCCACTTTGAAAGATCGAAGCCCTGTATGCCCTCGACGTCGACGCCGACGGCCTTTGCCGTGCGCGCGCCCTCGGCGAGCATTTCAATGGCGAGGGAACGGCTCTTGCGGCCGCGGGCTATGCGACCAAAGGTCAGCCCCGTGACGGCCGAGAGCGTGGAAAAGGCCGAATTGACTATGAGTTTGGCCCACCGCGCTCCGACAAAATTTTGAACTGTCTCCACCCTGCCCGCACAGTTTAAAAGCGCTTCGGCAAGGCATATGTGCGTGTTGACGCCGAACGACGAGCCCAGAGAAAAGGTCATGGCCCCGGGCGAGGAGGTGAGCATGACGCAGCCCGGCGAGAGGTATGTGGCGCCCCACGAAACGGCGCAGCCGAGCGTACGCTCCCTGCCGCAGACGGCGGCCACCGACTCCTCGGGAAGGCCGTTCTGCAGCGTGCATACGACGCCGTCGGGGGCGAGATGATCGACAAATGAGGCGACGACTTGGGCGTTGTCGCGCTGTTTGGTCATTAAAAATATTACGTCGTACACGCCCGTCATTTCGGAGGGCAGCAGGGCGCTGACCTTCTGCGTGAAGGCTCCCCTGCCCGAGGGCGTGGCTATTCTGGCGCCGCCCGCGTTGAGGGCGCGGACGTGTTCGGCGTTGCGGGTGACGAGGTCGATATCCACCCCAGCCCGCGATATCATGGCGCCGAGGACGGTGCCCATGGCACCCGCGCCGTAGATGCATGCGCGCATAGTTTTCACCTCCCGCGCGGGAAAAATGTCCGCGCGATCTGAGCGTGCGTTGACCGCCGCATATGGCGGGGTCTTTCACTCCTCAACGGCCCTTTGGAAGGCCAGCGCGGCCATTGCCCTATAGGCCTCCTCGGAGGGGTGAAGGTGGTCGCCGCTGTCGTATCCTTCGGCAAAGGCCGAGGGGCGCGAGGGCGAACGGAGAAGGGCGTCGAAATCGATACACCCCGATATATCCCCCCTCAGACGCGCCCAGTTGTTGAAGGCGCGGCGAAGGTCTTCGCGGAAGGGGGCATAGGTGCGCCAGCCCTCGATGGGCAGCAGCGTGCCTATATACGTTTTGAGGCCCATGCGGGCGGCTATGGCGAAGTACTCCTCCACTCCCCCTTCGAGCTCTTCGGCCGTGGGCAGATCGCTCATGGGGCGGAAGGGATTGACCTCGGTGCCGACGGGGTGGATTATATCGTTTATGCCCTGCTGGATGATGACCGCGTCGGCGCCGCTGACCGAGGCGAGCTCGCGCTCGAAGCGGTGTCGGCCGCACAGGCCGTAGCTTTCATAGGTGATGCACGAATACTCCCTTAAAACGCGCGTGCCGCTGGCGGCCCGCCTGACCACCGCCGTGCGGTTGTAGGGGTCGGCCATGCACTCGAGGGCGAGATAGTCCGCCCAGCTCTGCGCGGTGATGCTGTCGCCGTAGAGCACGACGGCGCGGTTGCTGTCGTCGGTGTACAGGTCGAGCCCGCAGAAGAAATAGAATGTGGACAGGGTGCGCGTGCGCTCGAGGGGGAGAACCTGCGCGAAGGTGCAGTCGCCGAGCGAGAAAAAGCCCTTGGAAAGGGGGCCCGTGGCGACGACGCCCGTGCGCATAAGCGTAAAGCCGCCCAGATATATGCTGACGGCCAGCACTCCCTTGGGTTTGATGCGGAAGGCGATCTCGTCGGAGAACACCTCGGCCCCGGCTGGGATGGTGACGCTCTCCTCGCCGCCGAAGGTGACGAGACGGGCGTTGTGCAGGCTGATCTCCCTGTCGCCCATGGCCCTTGCGAGGGTGACGCGGGAGAGCGTGACGGGCTCGGTGCCGCAGAAGTTGGAAAAGTGCAGCCTGACCCGCTCGCCGCCGACGGCGCAGGTGACGGGATAGCGCAAGGTTATGTCCTTGGCGTAGGTTTCGGGACGGTGTTCGGTTATCGAGGGCGCATTGCCCCAGACGGTGACCCACTTCATCGAAGCTCCTCGGTGCGGATATATACCGCTTTTAAAGCATATTCCCTATCACTTTCCCCGTTCGGGCCGCAGCGCGGCCTCTGCATACACTATAAATTATACCACCTATAACTTGATTTTGCAATATACTGTACATAATTTAAGGCAATTTTTTTCAGAAGAGCGCTATTTTGCGCCATTTATTGCGTCCGAATAGGCGGCGAGAAGGGCTTCGCCCTCCTCTGCCGTCACTCCCGCAAAGGGTTCGGCCACCAGCACGCCGCCGCAGGCGGAGGCCGTATCCGCGGCGGCTTGGGGCGTACATATGCCGCAGTCAACGTACACATTGAGGCCCTTTTGGGCAATTTTTTCTGCGGCCGCGCCGAGGGCGGAGATTTCTGCCCCCATGCCGAAAAGGCGCACGGCGCCGCGCGCTTTGGAGCACACCTTCTGAAGGCGGGGCCCGGGCACGGCGGTGAGGACTACGTCCACCCCGAAGGGCTGCGCCGCCGCGAAGAGTTCGCCGCTCTCCTCAACGGGCACGTCGTGCACAATTACGGCGCCGACGCCCGCCCCCTTGCACCCGGCGAAGAACCTTTCGTAGCCCGCCGAATAGAGCGTGTTGGCGTAGGCCGCCACGATGAGGGGCACTGCGCCGCCCGAAGCGCCGAGCGCGGCTATCGCCTCCAGAGGGTCGGCGCAAGTCTTTAAAGCCTCGATCTGCGCGGCGGCGGAGTTGGGGCCGTCGGCCGTGGGGTCGGAGAAAGGCAGAGCCACGCACACTGCGTCCGCGCGGCCGCGGGCAGCGGATATGAGCGACAGAGTGTCTTTAATTGAAGGATATCCCGCCACCAATACGGGTATGAAGGTTTTATTTAATTTAGTCATAGAGCTTTTCCCCCTTGTATCTTGCTATTGCGGCGACGTCCTTGTCGCCCCTGCCCGAAAGGCAGACTACTATGTTTTTATCCTTTCCGTAGCGGCGCGCGGCGCGGACGGCGTAGGCGAGGGCGTGGGAGCTCTCTATGGCGGGAATGACGCCCTCCGTGCGGGAGAGCAGGTGGAAGGCCTCGACGGCCTCGTCGTCGGTGACGGCCACATAGTCCGCCCTGCCCGTGGCGTGCAGATAGGCATGCTCGGGGCCCACTCCGGGGTAGTCGAGCCCCGCAGATATGGAATATACGGGGGCTATTCCCCCTCTGCCGTCCTGACAGAAGAGCGAGAGCATGCCGTGGAAGATGCCCTCCTCCCCCACCGTTACGGTGGCGGCCGTTTGGCCCGTGTGCACGCCGCGACCCGCGGCCTCGCAGCCCGTCAGGCGCACTCCGTCGTCACCGATAAAATGCGCGAACACGCCTATGGCGTTGCTGCCGCCGCCCACGCAGGCTATTACCTCCTCGGGAAGTCTGCCCTCGGCGGCGAGGATCTGCGCGCGGGCCTCGCGCGATATCACCGACTGGAAGTACTTGACCATCTGCGGGAAGGGATAGGGCCCGACGGCCGAACCTAAAAGATAGTGGGTGTCGTCCATGCGCCTCACCCACTCGGTCATGCACTCGTTGACGGCGTCCTTCAAAGTGCGGGTGCCGCTTGTTACGGTTCGCACTTCGGCGCCTAAAAGCTTCATCTTATACACGTTGAGGGCCTGCCTTATCGTGTCCTCCTCGCCCATGTAGATGACGCACTCCATGCCCATGAGGGCGGCCGCCGTGGCGGTGGCCACGCCGTGCTGGCCCGCGCCCGTTTCGGCTATAAGCCGCTTTTTGCCCATTTTTTTGGCGAGCAGAGCCTGACCGAGGGCGTTGTTGAGCTTGTGCGCGCCCGTGTGGTTCATGTCCTCGCGCTTTAAATATATTTTGCATCCCCCCGCATATTGCGTGAGGTTTTTGGCAAAATACAGAAGGGTGGGCCTGCCCGCATACTCGTTCAACAGGCGGACGAACTCGCCGTTGAAATGCTCGTCGGCGGAGTATTTTTTAAAGGCCTCCTCCAGCTCGTCGAGCGCGCCCATGATGGCCTCGGGCACGAACTGCCCGCCGTATTTGCCGTATCTGCCCTTTTTTTCCATATTTATATCCTCCTTTTTACCCGCCTTTTTGCGGCGGGCGCCATAGAAAAGCAAAAAAGCCCTCGGCAGAGCAAAAATTTATGCTCTTGCCAAGGGCGTAACATATACGCGGTGCCACCTTGCTTCGGCCGAAAAATACGGCCCTCTGCGGGAACAAACATTCCCTGCCCCGTGACGGGGGGCTCCCGTCGGCGATTTACGCCGCCCTCCGCAGTCCATATTCCTCGGGAATTGCCGTGCGCCTTTCACCGCCGCGCACTCGCTGAAGGCAATCTGCCCCGCCTTTTTTCTGCTTCGTAGGTTTGCTTTACTATGGTAAAGTATTAAATTTTCTCTATTTTACTATATGCCTCCCCCCTTTGTCAAGCGCCTGAAAGATAATATTTTTATTTTTTTGAGAAAAATTTTCTCCATGTGTTTGACAAAAGGGCGAAATAGTGTTATTATATAGGTACAAAATTAAGATTTAATCTTAATAAAATTAAAGGAGATGACTATAATGGCCGAAAAGAAGAACATTTACGCGGGAACAAAGACCGAAAAGAACCTTTGGGAGGCATTTGCCGGCGAGAGCCAGGCGAGGAACAAATACACCTATTTTGCCTCGGTGGCCAAGAAGGCGGGCTACGAGCAGATAGCCGAGATATTTTTAAAGACGGCCGACAATGAAAAGGAGCACGCCAAGCTGTGGTTCAAGCATCTCGGGGGCGTGGGCACGGTTGAGGAAAACCTTGCCGCGGCGGCCGAGGGCGAAAACTTTGAGTGGACGGACATGTACGACAGAATGGCGAGAGAGGCCGAGGAAGAGGGCTTTAAGGCGCTTGCCGCGCAGTTCAGGGGCGTTGCCGCCATTGAAAAGACGCACGAGGAGCGCTACCGCGCGCTTTTGAAGAACGTTGAGACCAAGACCGTATTTGAAAAGGCCGGCGTTCAGGTTTGGGAGTGCCGCAACTGCGGTCATATTGTTGTGGGCACCTCCGCCCCCGCCGTCTGCCCCGTATGCGCTCATCCTCAGGCATACTTTGAGGTAAGAAAGGAAAATTACTGATAGCTCATAAATATATTCGCTTCATTCAATAAAAGACGGCGGCCGCGGGAAATTCCCGCGGCCGCCGTTTTAGTTTTGGGTGAATTATCTTATGCGCCGCCCGCGCGAGGCGCGGGCGGCGTAAAGAAGATATATCGGGCGGAGAGGCCTAATATAATTGAGGCCTTATATAATAATGATAATCAAATGCAGGTAATGTGTAGGTACTGTGTGCCATTTTGACTTTTTAGTGAAATCGTTATTCTTTAATACCCATCAAATTGACAAATAATTTTTATCGATTTATTATATAAGCAAAGATTGGCATTATTTGTCAATTAAAGAAAAAATCGCTTAAAGGATAAAAGTATGCTCGGGTATGGTTTTGATATTTTCTTGAAGAAATTTCTTCATGTGATGATAGGCGGCACCATATTAGTAGCAGCATTTGGCCTGATTTTTTCCTTTGCGTTATGTTCTGGAGTCAAGGATGACCCCGCAAGTATTCGTGCAGACATTTACAACACCTTTCAGATAGAGTTGCCGCAGGAATGGAATAAATTGTATTTCAACCAAGGTACGCTGGGCGGCCTTTCGGGTGAAGGCACGGCATATTACGTTTTTAAAGCCACCGAGGGAACGGAAGATTTTTTTGCAGAGTTCTCCTCTTTAAAAGACCAGGCGTTTGAAGATCACCTTGATGAAACGGCTGAAAAGTTTGAAAGCTGCGGCAGGCCCATACAGGCGGAATATATGTACGACACGGAGCGGCCATATGAATGGTTTATGAAAAGCATTGATAATGACGTTGTCGGTTCGGTATTATCCATGCTCTATCAATCGGACAACGTGTATATATTTGCCCAATACTGATTTACCCCGAAACCACATTATAGCTGCAGAAAAATTAAGAGCGGCCAAAGCTTTACGCTTTGGCCGCTCTTATTGATAAGGAGTAAAACCATGAGTGTTGGCGTTAAAAATAGGTAAGGAATTCCTTATTTTGTATAAATTTGTAAGGAGTTTCGGAAAAATACGCTTATCTGACGTCGGTTGCGTACAGCGGGAAGGCGGCGCAGAGCGCGGCGACTTCGGCCTTGACGTACTCGAAGGAGGCTTCGCGCTCTTCGATGACCTTTGCAATGAGCGAGGCGATCTTTTTGGCCTCCCCCTCTCCCATGCCGCGCGTGGTGACAGCGGGCGTGCCGAGGCGTATGCCCGAGGTGACGAAGGGCTTTTGCGTGTCGAAGGGGATGGCGTTTTTGTTGACGGTGATGTGCACCTCGTCGAGCATCTTTTCAAGCTCCTTGCCCGTGACGCCCTTGCTTGTGAGGTCGAGAAGGATGAGGTGATTGTCGGTGCCGCCCGAAACCATGTTGACGCCGAGGCGCGCGAACTCTTTGGCCATGGCCTTGGCGTTGGCGACTATGCGGCTTTGATACTCTTTGAAGGAGGGGTCGAGCGCTTCCTTGAAGGCGACGGCCTTTGCGGCGATTATGTGCATGAGGGGGCCGCCCTGTATGCCCGGGAAAACGGCCTTGTCTATCGCCTTGCCGTACTGCTCCTTGCACATTATTACGCCGCCGCGCGGGCCCCTTAAGGTCTTGTGCGTGGTGGTGGTCACAAAGTCGGCATAGGGCACGGGCGAGGGATGAAGGCCCGCCGCCACAAGGCCGGCAATGTGGGCAATGTCGACCATCATATAGGCGCCCACCTTGTCGCATATCTCCCTTATCCTTGCAAAATCTATAACGCGGGGATAGGCGCTGGCGCCCGAGATTATCATTTTGGGGCGGCACTCCATGGCGATGCGCTCCATCTCGTCGTAGTCGATGAGCTGATCTTCCTTTCTTACGCCGTAGGGCACGATATTGAAGTACTTGCCCGAAATGTTGACGGGCGAGCCGTGCGAAAGGTGCCCGCCGTGGGCGAGGTTCATGCCCATTACGGTGTCGCCGGGCGAGAGCATGGCGAAGAACACCGCAAGATTGGCGCTGGCGCCCGAGTGGGGCTGAACGTTGCAGTATTCGCAACCGAAGAGCTGTTTGAGCCTGTCGCGGGCGAGGTTTTCGGCTATGTCGACAAACTGACAGCCGCCGTAGTAGCGGTGGCCGGGGTAGCCTTCGGCATACTTGTTGGTGAGGTGGCTGCCGGCAGCGGCGAGCACGGCGGGCGAAACGAAGTTTTCGCTGGCGATGAGTTCGATATTGCCCTGCTGGCGGGCAAGTTCGAGCTTTAACGCCTCGGCTACTTCGGGGTCGGTCTGTTCTATCAAAGATATATCTATCATGCGCTTTCTCCGTTGATTTAAGTTTATACAACGATTATAACATAATTTCGGGCCGTTTACAATGGTTTGACAAAAATTTACCGCAAAAATTTTTTTTAAAGTTTTAAGGGCGCAAAAAAGGGGGCGCGGCTTGCAGGCAAGCCGCGCCCCCTTTGAAGGCTTATTAAAGATTGGAATTTACGAACTCGTCGAATTCCGACTTGGGCATGAAGCCCATGGTCTTGGCGATCATGTCCCCGTTTTTGAATATGGCCACGAAGGGTATGGACATTATGCCGTAGCGCGAGGCGAGGTCGGGACATTCGTCTACGTCCACCTTGACGAAGGTGGCCCTGGCGGCGTTTTCGGCCGCGACCTGCTCCATTACGGGCGCGAGCATTTTGCAGGGGCCGCACCACGTTGCAAAGAAATCGCAGACGACGGGCCTGTCGCCGGCAATGAGTTGATCGAACTGCGCAGAATTGACTTTATCTGCCATTTTAATTTCCTCCTTGAGAAGTGATATAATTTATAAGACCTTCGAAAGGCACTTTATCCGTGCTTCCGTCGGACATTTTTTTGACGTTTACGGCGCCCTCGGCGAGCTCGTCCGAGCCGATGACGGCCACATACTTTGCGCCCGATTTGTCGGCGTACTTTAGCTGCGCCTTTAGGGAGCGCTCCATGAGGTCGCACTCGGCGGGTACTCCCGCCTCGCGCAGCTCGCCCGTGAGGGCGAAGGCCTTGGCCCTCGTCTGACTATCCATTCCCGCAAGATATATTGCGGGCACGGGGGGCGCGGGGAAGGCGACGCCTGTGTTTTCCATAAGAAGAAGCAGCCTTTCGAGCCCCGCGGCAAAGCCTACGGCCGGGGTGGACGGCCCGCCGAGCTCGGCGATGAGACCGTCGTATCTGCCGCCCGCGCAGACGGTGCCCTGCGCGCCTATGGCGGTGGACACAAACTCGAACACAGTGCGGGTGTAGTAATCGAGCCCCCTGACAATGCCGGGATCGACGATATAGTCTATGCCCTGTGCGTCGAGCATGGCCTTTACGGCCTCGAAGTGCGCGGCGCAATCGGGGCAGAGATAGTCAATTATCTTGGGCGCGCCCGAGGCTATCTTCTTGCAGGCCTCCTCCTTGCAGTCGAGCATTCTCAAGGGGTTTTTATTGAAGCGCTCGTTGCAGGTGGGGCACATTTCGGCAAGGTGCGGCCTGAAATACTCCCTGAGGGCGGCGTTGTATTGGGCGCGGCAGCTCTTGCAGCCTATGGAATTTATGGCAAGCTCTGTATTTGTTATGCCGAGTTTTTTTAAGAATGTCGAGGCCGCGCAGATGGCCTCTGCGTCGGCCGCGGGGGCGGCGGAGCCGTAGATCTCCACTCCGAACTGGTGAAACTGGCGCAGCCTGCCCGCCTGAGGGCGCTCGTAGCGGAAACAGGGAGTTATGTAGAAGGCCTTCATGGGCAGGGGGCTGGAGGCGAGGCCGTTTTCTATGAACATGCGCGCAACGCCCGCCGTGCCCTCGGGCTTTAGTGTTACCGAACGGCCGCCCTTGTCGAGGAAGGTGTACATCTCCTTGTTGACGATATCGGTGGTGTCGCCCACGCCGCGGGCAAACAGTTCGGTGTGCTCGAACACGGGGGTGCGCACTTCGAAGATATTGAACTGCTCGGCCGTGCGGCGGGCGCAGTCCTCGATATAGTGCCACTTATATGCCTGCGAAGGCAGGACATCCTTTGTTCCTTTGGGGATAGAGATCATAACAAATACCTCACAAAAATTGTGCGCTGGCGACGCACAACAATTTGGCTTTATGTGCCGCGTTGGCGGCGTTAAATACACGCTATGCGTGCGTAAAATGAAAAGGCGTCCGCCTTTTCGCGAAATGTAACCTTACGATTGCGTGAAATGCTGCGAGCTGTGCCCATGCCGTTGTGGTGAACAAATAATTGAATTTCGACCTCTCCGCCCGCGCGTTCACCGCGCGGGCACCTCCCCATGACGACGGGGAGGCAATATTGCGGAATAAAGTGTATCTGAAAAGTAACCGGGGAGATTTCTCCGTTTCGCACACTTCGTGTGCTTCAGTCGAAATGACATACTCTACCGAGGAAAATTTCTCGGCAATAATAGCATCCTGATTTACACGGCACAGTTATTTGATTTGTCAGTCTGACGTGAAGCCCGTGACGCGCAGATGCTTTTTGCCGCCGCACGTCTTCATCAGCTTGTCGATATGCCCGTCGACGTATTTTTTGTCTATCTTTACGGTGACGAGGGGATAGTCGTTGCCGCCCGCCTCGAAGGAGATGTCCTCCAAAAGATATTCCATGACGGTGTGCAGACGGCGGGCGCCTATGTCCTCGCTGCTCTCGTTGAGTTCGACGGCGACTTCGGCTATGCGCTCGATGGCGTCGGGCATAAACTGAAGGTCTATGTTGTCGACGCCCAGAAGGGCCGAATACTGCATGGTTATGGCGTTGTGCGTCTGGGTGAGAATATTGACAAAGTCATCCTTTTTTAAACTGTTGAGCTCGACCAGCACGGGGAAGCGTCCCAAAAATTCGGGAATGAGATCCTCCACCTTTGAAACGTGAAAGGCGCCCGCGGCGATAAAGAGAATGTAGTCGGTCTTTACGGGGCCGTACTTTGTCATGACCGTGCAGCCCTCTACGATGGGCAGTATGTCGCGTTGAACGCCCTCGCGGGAGACGTCGGGGCCGCCTCCCCTCGAGCCGCCGGCTATCTTGTCGATCTCGTCGATGAAGATTATGCCGTCGTTTTCGGCGCGGCGGATGGCCTCGGTCTGAACGGAGTCGTCGTCGATGAGTTTGTCCGCCTCCTCGGCCATGATGAGGTTCCTGGCCTCTCTTACGGATATGCGCCTCTTCTTTTTACGATTCATGCCCAGCGAACCGAACACCGAGCCGAGGTCGATGGCGGCGCCCTGTCCGGGCGACAGCTGAAGGGGCTTGGGGTTGTCGGCCACCTCTATCTCTATCATTGTCTGGTCGTACTTGCCCGCGTGAATGTCGTCTACGAGGTTGTTTTCGAACACCTCGCGCGAGAATTCGCCGCGCTCGTCCTTCTTCATCTCGGCAAGCACCTTGGCTATGCGGCGTTCGGCTATGGCCGTGGCCTTATAGCTGACCTCCTGCGTCTTTTCCTCCTTGACGAGGCGGATGGCGCACTCGGCGAGATCGCGAACCATGCTTTCTACGTCGCGGCCGACATAGCCGACCTCGGTGTATTTTGTGGCCTCGACCTTTAAAAAGGGAGCCTTGACGAGCTTGGCCAGTCTGCGGGCTATCTCGGTCTTGCCGACGCCCGTAGGGCCCTTCATTATAATGTTTTTGGGCGTGACCTCCTCCTTGAGCTCGGGGGAGAGCATGCTGCGGCGATAGCGGTTGCGGAGGGCTATTGCCACGGCGCGCTTGGCCTCGTCCTGACCGATGATGTACTTGTTGAGTTCGTGAACTATTTGTTTGGGTGTAAGATCCATAATTAACCTTTTTGTATTTAACGCTCGTTGTGCATTGGGGGCCATGCACCTTGGGGAGAGCGGTCATTTCGAGCGTAGCCGAGAAATCTCCCGGGCTACGTTTCGGATGCACTTTTACCACAGCTTGGCCGTCGCTATCGCGACGAGATGCCTCGGCAACGCGCGCTCACGCTCGATTTTGCCCCAACTCTTTCGGCGCGCTGCTCGGCATGACAGGGGATAGGGTAGAGGCGCTCGCCGCTCTCACGGGAGAGTATGTCATTTCGAGCGTAGCCGAGAAATCTCCCGGGCTACGTTTCGGATGCACTTTTACCGCAATACAAGAGTTTTCGACGTGTCTTGCACGGAGAAAACTCCCTACGAGAGCAAACGAGCTTGAGCCGTGCCGCAACTTAAGTTGCGGCTTGCGAGGGTGAGTTTGCGCTTCGCGCGGAGCGCAGATATCTTCACTTCAGCCTCGCGCAAAAACGCGGCTTTTGCGCGAAAGAGGAGCCGCAGGCTATAGAGCAAACAAGCAAAGTTTGCTTGGCTTGTTGCGAGGTTAACCTTGCGGCGACGAGAGCCTCGCGCAAAACCGTGGCTTTTGCGCGAAAGAGGAGCCGCAGGCGCTAAAGGCGGACAAGGCAAATTCATTTGCCTTGTTGCAAAATGTGCCTTGCGGCGACGAGGCGTTTATACCCCTCTATATATTCGAGCGAACGCTCGGCGAGGGCGGTGTAGCGCGCCTTTTTGTCGCGGATGCGCTCCTCGAGAGGCCTCAGGATGCCGAAGTTGGCGTTCATGGGGGTGAAATTTGCGTTTACCCCCGATATATGCGCCGACAAAGCACCGAGGACGCACACGTTTTCTGGCACGGCGGCGGGGAGTGAACTAAACTTTCTGAAGAGGTGTATGGCGGCGAGCAGGCCCGAGGCCGCGCTCTCCACATACCCCTCCACGCCCGTCATCTGGCCCGCGAAGAAGAGTTTGGGGTACTCCTTGGCCGAGAAGTCGGCGTTGAGGCATCGGGGAGAATTGAGGTAGCTGTTGCGGTGCATTACGCCGTAGCGCAGAAACTCGGCGTTGGCGAGGGCGGGAATGAGGGAGAACACCCTCTTCTGCTCGCCGAATTTTAAATTGGTCTGACAGCCGACGAGGTTGTAAGCCTCGCCGAGGGCGTTTTCCTTTCTGAGCTGCAGGACGGCATAGAACTTATTGCCGTGCTCGTCCCTGAGGCCTACGGGCTTGAAGGGCCCGAAGCGCAGAGTGTCCTCGCCGCGGGCGGCCATGACCTCGACGGGCATGCAGCCTTCGAAGATCTCCCCCCTCTCGAAATCGTGCAAAAGGGCGCGCTCGGCGCCGACGAGCCGACGGACAAACTCGGCGTACTCCTCTTTGGTGAGGGGGCAGTTGATGTAGTCGTCGCCGCCCCGTCCGTACCTGTCGCCGACGAAGGCGCGGGACATATCTATGCTGTCGCGCGAGACGATGGGTGCGGAGGCGTCGTAAAAGTGCAGTCCGCCGCCCATTTTCGAGGCTATGTCGTCGGCGAGGGCGCCCGCGGTGAGCGGGCCCGTGGCGACTATGCACCACTCGTCGGAGGGCAGAGCCTCGGCCTCGCGGCAGACGACGGTGATATTTTTGTTGGACTTTATTTTATCGGTGATATACTCTGCGAAGGCCGACCTGTCGACGGCGAGGGCGCCGCCGGCGGGCACGCGCGTGGCGTCGGCCGCCTCCACAATGAGCGACCCGAGGCGCCTCATCTCCTCCTTTAAAAGGCCGCAGGCGTTGGTGAAGGGGTCGTTGCCCTTTAAGGAATTGGAGCAGACCAGCTCGGCAAAGCGCGGGTCGCCGTGCGCGGGGGTGAAGGACTTGGGCTTTATGTCGGAGAGCTCGACCTCGAGCCCCGCATTGGCGAGGAAATTGGCTGCCTCGCACCCGGCGAGACCGCCGCCTATCACCTTAATCATTGCCGCCTTCCGAGGGCGCGGGGGCGGTATAGCCGCAATCCTTGCCCGTACACTTTATTTTGCCGCCCTTTATTACGAGGTAGGCCCCGCACTCGGGGCACTTGCCTCCCGTGGGGATGTCCCAGCTTAAGAACTTGCAGGCGGGATAGCCCGTGCAGCCGTAATATATTTTGCCGTTTTTGGAGCGCATCCTGCGCATGGGCCTGCCGCACTCGGGGCAGGTGCCCTCCGTCTTTTCGCCCTCGCGGGGCTTGCCGTCGGCGTCGACGGGCTGGCGGGCGGAGCAGTTTACGCATTCGAGATAGGCGCCGTACTTGCCCTTTTTGATGAGCATGGGCCCGCCGCACGAGGGGCACTTCTTTTCGGACAGTTTGGCGTCGATGGGCAGTATGGTGGAGCACTCGGGGTAGTTGGGACAGGCGAGGAATTTGCCGTAGCGCCCGCTTTTTACCACCATGTTAGCGCCGCACTTGGGGCAGCGCATCTCCGAGATCTCGGTCTGCGACTCGCTGACTATGTTGGAACACTTGGGGTAGTTGGAGCAGGCCAGATATTTGCCGTACTTGCCCGTGCGGCGTATCATGGGCGAACCGCACTTTTCGCACTTTATGTCGGTGAGTTCGTCGCCGTCGCAGGCGGCGCTCTTCAAATGTTCGGCAAAGCCGGGATAGAAGTCGGCGATTATCTTGTGCCAGTCGACTCCACCCTCCTCTATCTTGTCGAGGTCGGCCTCCATGCGGGCGGTGAATCCCACGTCCATTATGTCCTTAAAGTAGTGGACGAGCATGTCGGTTATCTTATAGGCGACCTCGGTGGGCACCATATACTTGCCGTCCTTCACCACATATTTGCGCTTGTTCAAAACCGAGATTATGGAGGCGTAAGTAGAGGGCCTGCCTATGCCCTTTTCGTCCATGGTCTTGACGAGGGAGGCGTCGGTGTACCTTAAGGGGGGACGGGTGAACTTCTGCTCGCGCTTTAAATCGCGCATGTCGAGTTCGTCGCCCTCCTGCACGGGGGGAAGGAGCTTGGCGCTCTCCTCCTCGTCGCCCTCGGCCACCGACTGATATGCGGCCGTATAGCCCGCAAAAAGCAGCGCCTTGCCGCTCGCCTTGAAGGTGTAGCCCGCGCTTTCGGCGTCTATCTGCATGGAGTTGTACTGCGCTTCGGCCATCTGCGAGGCGACAAAGCGGTCGTAGATGAGCTTGTAAATATTGTAGTGCTTTTTATCGAGATAGGGCTTTACGCTTGCGGGAGTGACGCTTAAATTTATGGGCCTTATGGCCTCGTGCGCGTCCTGCGCGCCCTTTTTGGTGGCGTAGTAATTGGGTTTGGCGGGCACATACTGCTCGCCGTATGTGTTTTTAATGAACTCGCGCGCCATCTTGCCCGCCTCGGCGGAGATACGCGTGGAGTCAGTACGAATGTAGGTGACGAGAGCTATGTGGTCGCCGCCCACCTCCATGCCCTCGTACAGGTGCTGCGCCACGAGCATGGTCTCGGGCGAGGTCATGCCGAATTTGTTGGAGGCGTCCTGCTGGAGCGAGGAGGTGGTAAAGGGCGCGGGGGCGTGCGACTTGGTTATGCCGCTCTTTACCTTTGTGACCACAAACGTGCCCGCGCGCACCTTTCTTTCGACTTCGTCGGCCTGCTCGGCCTTTATGGAAACGCCGCTCTTTTTGAGCTGATATGTGGCCTTGAAGGGCGAATACTTGGCCTCCTTATCCTGAAGGGAAGCCGTGAACACATAGTATTCCTCGGGCACGAAGGCGGCTATCTCGCGCTCGCGGTCGACTATGAGCCGAAGGGCTACCGACTGCACTCTGCCCGCCGACAGGCCGCTCTGGATGCGGTTATTCAAAAGGGGCGAGAGCTTGTAGCCCACCAATCTGTCGAGCACCCTCCTCGCCTGCTGTGCGTCGACGAGGTTGTAGTCTATCTTTCTTGGGTGCTTTAGGGCATTTTCGACGGCGGAGGGGGAAATTTCGTTGAACTCGACCCTGTTTTCGCCGTTCTCGTCCATGCCGAGCACCGTTTGGAGATGCCAGCTGATGGCCTCGCCCTCGCGGTCGGGGTCGGTTGCAAGATAGACTTTGCCCGCCTTTTTGGCCTCCTCGGTGAGGCGCTTGATGACATCCTTTTTGCTGGGCGTGATCTCGTAGCGGGGCTCGAAATTGTCGGTTATCTTTACGCCCAAAGTGCGCTCGGGGAGGTCGCGGACGTGGCCGCCCGAGGCGTCGACCTTGAACTTGCCCTTTAAGTATTTTAAAATTGTCTTTGCCTTGGAAGGCGACTCTACTATTATAAGATCCATAGACATCCTTTTTTAACGAAAGTCTTGGCTGGCGACGCCTGCGACTTTCCGTTATTTTAGAGGCTCCGCCTCTCTTGCCGCGATATGTTTTAGCCCTCTATTATTAAATCGCGGCAATTCACACCGCTGAGGTCGAGGTATCGACAAATTGTGTTGTGCTGCGCGAAAGCGCGGTTTCGCTTGCACCGTTAAAAAGTTTATTAACGCAAATTGTGCGCTTGGGGCGCGCACCAATTTGCCGTTAGTTGAGGGCTCTTCTCAAACGCCGTAATGAAAAGCGGCGTTTTCGGTCACCGCTCGCACGGGACATAGGTGCTCGCTCATCTCGCAACGCGCAAACAGCGCATGTGTGCTGTTTGCCAAAACGCGTTGCTCGTCCTCAGGGGCGCAATCTTAGGCGCCCTACAATTATAAAATTGCGCCGCTTTCACCCGCTGAGGTTGCTTTCGCAACAAATGTGGGCGCGCTTAACGGCGGAATAAATCCGCCTTGCGCACGTTAAAAAATTTAATCAACGCAAGTTGTACGTTAGAGACCACACACCCCCGAAAGAGTGTGTCTTTCCCCCTTCGGGTAGAGCATGTCATTTCGACCAAGCGAGGCTGTCAAGCCGAGCGCACGGAGAAATCTCCCCGGTTACTCTTCAGATACACTCTGTACCACTCCGCGAAGCGTGCGCAGCTCCGCGAGCACCCTCCGAAGAATATGTAGCAAATCGCTAAAGCATCGCACCCGCAAAGAGGGGGCGGGCAAGGGCGAATTTGCTTTCACGGAGTGCAGGAATCAATTCCGCAATCTCGCGCAAAACTGTAGTATTTGCGCGAAAGAGGAGCCGCAGGCTATAGAGCAAACAAGCAAAGTTTACTTGGCTTGTTGCGAAGTTGGCCTTGCGGCGACGAGGAGAAATCTCCCCGTGTACCGCTTCAGATACGCTTTTACCACAATATAGCCTCCCCGTCGTATGGGGAGGTGTCTGCGTGCAAGAGCACGCAGACGGAGAGGGCGATAT
>CALVRO010000002.1 GCA_944358655.1 uncultured Clostridia bacterium
TTGGTACTCCCGGCGGGAATCGAACCCACAACGGCCCCTTAGGAGGGGGCTGTTATATCCATTTAACTACGGAAGCAAAATTTACTTTAATATAATACAACAAAGCAGTAAAAAAATCAATGATTTTTAGGTCGAAATCTTAATAAAATTTATGTGTTTGTCATCTTTGAAGCGGCGTCATTTATATTCTGACGCCGTGTCCGTATTTTATACGGGCACGGCGTTCAAAGATTGAGTTTCAGTTAGATACCATGTGGTATCCTTTGCGGGGGCGATACTTTTTAATGAATATCTTATAGCGGTAGGCGTAGAGGACTATGCCTGCGGCGACAGCGACTATTATTGCGGCAACTACGCCGACGACCACGGGGTCGAAGTCGACAAGGTCGAGGCAGCGCACGTTTATCCACATTCTGTTTATGTCTGCCAGCTTGTCGCCGAAATCGAGCATTACAACGCTGCGGTCGATTATGTTTGCCGTAGGGTACTGCCCGAAGAGCTGCCTGCCTCTGTCCACCGAACCGCCGCTGTAAACGGCGTAAGCCCTGTCGTTGCCGTACTCCTCACCGAGGGGCAGGTACTGCGGAGTAAGCGAGGTTTTGTCGAGTTCGAGAGTGGAGGCGTCGACGTAAACGGTGGCGTCGTCCACCTTGCCATTAAAGAAGTAACTCAGATCGTAGGCGTACACTTCGGTGAGTTCCTCGTCTAAGTACTCCTCGTCGGAGGGGTCGAACACGGCACCGTAGTTCCAGTCGAGATATTTGAACACCGTCTGGTCGGCAATGGCGGAGGTGTAGCCGATATAGTACATGTTCCTGACGGCGTTGTCGGGACGGGAGAGGAAGTTGACGAAGGCTTCGGCGGCCTCCTTGCGCTTCTGATCGCCGCCCACGCCGTCCTTGAGCATCACCCACCCGTCGAACCACAGGTTTGTACATTCGTCGGGCACGGAGTACCAGAGCTCGGTGGGGTTGAGCTCGTCGCCTTCGGCCTCGTCGAGGATATACACGGCGTCGCCCGACCACTGGTAGTTGGCGAGCACCTTGCCCGTCACCATGTCGGCCTTGCCGCTGTCCGTTTCAAAGGAGTACACGTTTTCCTTTATCTCTTTGAGCTTGTCCTCGGCGGCCGCTATGGCCTCGTCGGAGGTGTCGTTTAAGAGGGCGCTGCGTTTGTCGTCGTCCCCGTCTCCGCTGCCGAGCGACAGGAGTTCGTCGCCGTGGATAATGCCGAGTGTGGCGAAGTAGGCGTCGCGCACGTTGTCCTTAATGGTCACGCGGCGGCTGTAGTCGGAGTTGGTCAGAATGTTCCATGTGGCTACGTCCTCTGCCTCTACCAGTTCGGGGTTGTACACAAGGCCCGTCGTTCCCCACATGTAACATGCGGCATACTTCTGCCAATCGTAATCTTCGAATACGCCCGCAATATAGTCGGAGACGTAGTTGGTGTAATAATTGCTCTCCACCGATGTATCGAAGAAGGAGTCGGAGAAGGGCTCGACCTCATCCTCGTTTATCAGCTTTATTATCATGTAGTCGGAGGGGCAGACGAGGTCGTACACGTCGCCGAGCGACAGTCTGTTGTACAGATCCTCGTTGGTGCCGAAGGTGGAGTATTCTACCTCGACTTCATAGTCGTGGGTGGCGTTGAACCATTCCACAAAGTCGTCCACCATGGAGTTGGCGCCGAATACGCCGTCGTTTTCGGGGTCGTCGGCATAGCCGTTATATATGTCGATGAGCTCCTCGTCGTCCCATTCGCCGAGGTCGATATATTCCTCCCAGTTTGCGACGCGCAGGGTGACGCTCTCCTTGTGGTCGCCGCAGCCGAAGAGGGGGAGCACGGCAACCGAGGCTATCGCGGCGGCTCCGCAGACGCAGAGCGCGTTTTTAAATGCTTTCATGCTTTTCCTGCCTCCTTGCTCTCTTGGCCGAGGTAACGTTCATTATCACAACAACGGCTATGACTATCAGGAAGATGACCGTGGAGAGCGCCCACAGAGCCGTCTTTATCTCCGTCTGTCCGCCCTTTGTGGCGTTGAATACATAGGTGCTTATGGTGTCGAAGGTGGAAGGTTTTGTGTAGGTGGTTATAAAGTAGTCGTCCAGCGACAGCGTTATCGCCAGCATGAAGCCCGAAAGGATGCCGGGTACGAGCTGGGGCAGAACTACTTTAAAGAGCGCCTGCGCGGGCGTGGCGCCGAGGTCGAGCGCCGCCTCGTACAGGTTGTTGTCCATCTGCTTGAGTTTGGGCAGTACGGAGAGATACACAAAGGGCGCGCAGAGCACCACATGGCCCACGCCGAGGGGAATATAGGTCTCCTTGTCTACGCCCAAAAGCACTATGAGCAGCACGCAGATGGAGAAGCCGGTAACTATGTCGGCGTTTACGACGGGTATCTGGTTTGCTGCCCTGAGCAGCGTTTTTCCCGTCTTTTTGGAGTAGAACCCGCCTATCGCGCCGAGCGTTCCCAAAACAGTTGCAATGGTGGCGCACACCACGGCGAGGACGACGGTGTCGACTATCATGTCGCGCAGTTCCTCATTGGCGAAGAGGTTGATATAATTTTTAAACGAAAAGCCGTTTATGCCCGCGCCGACGATGGTGGCGTCGGTGAAGGAGTAGACTGCCAGCATGAGAATGGGCACATATATGAAGCATAGTACTATGCAAAGCCATAAAACAGGTGCGATCTTCTTCATAATATAGCCCCCCTGCCGTTATCGTCCTTGTCACTGAAGCGGTTGGTCACCAAAGTTACTATAAATATTATCACGAGCAGTATCAGCGATATCATCGAGCCGTTGTTCCAATCGTAGTGATTGAAGAAGCTGCCTATAAGGCTGCCCATGATGTAGGTGGAGTTGTACAGCATGTCCAAAACTACATAGTTGGTCATGGAGGGCAGCAGCACCATCGTTATGCCCGAAATTATCCCGGGCACCGAAAGGGGGAGAGTTACCCTCATGAACACCTTGAATTTGTTTGCGCCGAGGTCGCGCGCGGCCTCCAAAAGGCTGTTGTCGAGTTTTTGAAGGGAGGTGTACAGCGGAAGTATCATAAAGGGCATGAAGTCGTACGTCATGCCTATCACCGAATTCAAAAAGGGATAGGCGGCTATGTTGCCCTCTATGGCGGTGAGTATCTCCTTCAGTGCCGTTATCCTCAGCGTGAAGTTTATCCACATGGGCATTATGAACAACAGAAGGAGGGCGTACTTCTTTTTGAGTCCCGAGCGGGCGAGGATGTACGCCGTGGGGTAGGCTATCGCAAGACAGACGAGCGTGGTGGTGATGGCCAGCGCAAAGCTGTACACGAGCGTACCTATCGTGTTGGTGCTCGAAAAGAAGGACACAAGGTTTTCAAACGTGAACTGCCCTTCGCCGTCCGTAAAGGCGTAGTAGAGTATGACGAACAGCGGAGCTATGACGAAGAGCAGCAAAAATACCGCATAGGGTATGCAGAGCTGTTTTCTGTTGAATTTCATGTCAGTCGTTCTCCGCGGGCTTTAAGCTCAGTTTTATCTTTTCCTTGGGGATGACCAGACTGACGAAGTCGTCGGTGTTCCACATGTCGGGGCAGGAGATAACGTAATCTTCCTCGTTCTCCTCCGTTCTGACTATATAGCGGTAGTGGTCGCCCTTATAGATCATCGAAATTATGGTACCCTGCGCGCCGCCCTCGTCCTTGTCGTCGCTCATGGTGATGGCGTGAGTGTCGACTTCCACGTTTACCTTTGTGCCCGTCAGGTCGAGCTTTTCGCCTGCGGCGGTCACAAGGTAGCCCTCGTCGTCGAGGCGGGAGCCGGGGTAGAGGGAGGTGACGTCGCACTCGAACTCTCCGTCGCCGAATTCAACGGTGTTGTTCTTGGTTATAACTCCCTCGAAGCGGTTTATGGTGTAAACGGGCTTCATGAGGTGTATGCCGTCTGGCTCCACGCGCATGCCTATCACCTTGCCGGGTTCGGCGTAGGCGGTAGACTGTATTATTATTTCGTACCTGCCCACTTCGACGGTTATTTCGTAGTGCACGCCCTTGAACACGGTGGAGACCACCTTGCCCTTGAGCTGGCCCTCGCCGGGCTTACATATAATGATGTCCTCGGGGCGGACTACGACGTCGACGAGCTGATTGAGCTCGAAGTCGTCCACGCAGTCGAACGTGGCGCCGCAGAATTTTACTTTGAGTTTGCCGACGACGGCGCCGTTGAATATGTTGCTTTCGCCTATGAAGTCGGCCACGAAGGTGTTGACGGGCTCGTTGTATATCTCGGTGGGGGTGCCTATCTGCTGTATGTCGCCGTCGTTTATTACAACGACTTTGTCCGACATTGTCAGCGCCTCCTCCTGGTCGTGGGTGACGTAGATGAAGGTTATGCCCAAGCGGCGGTGCATGTTCTTGAGTTCAACCTGCATCTCCTTGCGCATTTTGAGGTCGAGCGCGCCGAGAGGCTCGTCCAGAAGGAGTATTTCGGGCTCGTTGACTATGGCCCTCGCTATGGCCACCCTCTGCTGTTGTCCGCCCGAAAGGGTGCCTATGCTCCTCTTTTCAAAGCCCTCGAGGTCGACTATCTCCAGCGCCTTCTTAACTTTTGCGTCTATCTCCTTCTTTGTGAGGCGCTCCTTTTTGGTGTACGAGTCGCCCGCGTCGTTCTTGTAGGTGTTGACCACCCTCTTGAGCCTCAGCCCGAAGGCAATGTTTTCGTACACGTTGAGGTGGGGGAAGAGGGCGTATTTCTGGAACACCGTGTTTACAGGCCTCTTGTTGGGGGGCAGGTTAGAGATGTCCTTGCCGTTCAGGAGTATCTTTCCCGAAGTGGGCAGATCGAACCCCGCTATCATTCTCAGCGTGGTGGTCTTTCCGCAGCCCGAGGGGCCGAGGAAGGTGACGAACTCGCCCTTCTTGACCTGAAGGTTGAAGTTGTCCACGGCCACGGTTTCGTCGTCGAACACCTTTCTGACGTCGATTAGCTCGATGATGTTGCTGTCAGTCATTTTTCTCTCTCCTTAAAAGTTGGGCGGAGTGGATATCCACAAAAACTTGGCGTTGCTCTTGCCGCTGTTGGTTATCCTGTGCGATTTGTCCGCCGTATAATAAAAGGTTTCGCCCTTTTTGCACACATAATTGTTCTTGCCCAGCTCTATGCGCACCCTTCCTTCGAGCACATACCCGAATTCCTCGCCGTCGTGGGGAAAGTCGAGGGGGGTGGAGGCGCCCGACATAAGTTCGACGAGCACGGGCTCCATCTCGTTCTTCTGCGCGTTGGGAATTATCCACTTTAAAAGCATGCCGTCGTCGCGCTTTTCAATGAAGTCGTCTGCAGAGAACACCACGCGCGCGTCGTCCTCCTTTTTGAAGAACTCGGCAAGGTCTGTTCCCAGCGCCGCCAGAATGTCCCTCAGCGTCGCTATGGAGGGAGAGGTGACGTCGTTTTCGAGTTGCGAGATGTATCCCTTTGTGAGCTCGCACCTGTCGGCGAGCTCGGCCTGCGAAAGGTTGAGCTGCAGCCTCAGCCTCTTTATCTTCGAGCCGATATCCATGTCATTCCCTTTTTGTAATAAAATTGTAAACTAAATGTTTACTTTCCCTAAACGGTTAGAAAAAGTAAACAAAAAGTTTAGTAATAACAAACCGAAATAAATTATATACGCGTGCGCGCGCAATGTCAAACACATGTAAAAGAAAAAAAATTAAGTCGGTATATGAAAGATATTATCAAAAAATATATAAAAGATGCTCGTCGTTTACACGTTTGAGGGTCTGTCGGCGCCGATGAGGCCAAAACAGGCGCGCTGTCGCCTCGCGGAGCCTTGCGCGTGCGAGCTGTATGTGGTATAATGCTGCCATGGATGATATATGGAAGGACGTATATAAAAAGCTCGCGCGGGGCAACGCCATACTCTTCGGCAAGGACAGCGCCTGTCTTTTGGCGCTCGCGGCCGGGTTGGACGGGCTCTCACGCCGAGCGGTAGTGCTGTGGGCGCTGACTTGCGTGCGCAAACCTGTGGCCGCATTGGAGGAGTATTTCCCCGGCGACGGGAGGTTCGGACAAACTCTGGCGCTCGCGCGGCTGTGGGCTGAGGGCAGGCTGAAGATGCCCGAGGCGAGGAGGGCGATACTTTCCGTCCACGCCGCCGCAAGGCTGACGGAGGACGGCGCGGCAAAGGCTCTCTGTCACGCGGTCGGACAGGCATGCTCCGCAGTACATTCCCGCCGTCACGCCATGGGGCTGCCCGTATATGAACTTACGGCCATGGTACGCAAATACCCCGACGGGTGGGAGAGTGTGGTTGCGGGCAGGATAGAAGGCTATCTCGCCGCCGCGCGGTCGGCGGAAGAGGAGGCGCGCCGCTGCGAAGAGTGGGCGCCCTTTCTCAAGTGATGCAAAGCAATGTACCATATTATTAAAGCGCGGGCCGCGTTGTCGCGGCCCGCGCTATTTAAATATTAAATAGTGGAGGAGAGGAGGCTGTAGTGCGGCGCGTCGTTCGCGGCACGAAAATAAGGCGGACGATCTCGTCCGCCTTTTAAGTTATATTTTTATTTTGAGTTATGCCATGGCGTTGAGCTTCTTTGCAAGGCCCGACTTCTTGTTAGCAGCCGTGTTCTTCTTGTAAACGCCCTTGGAGACAGCGCCGTCGATGAGCGAAACTACGCCGGGGAACATCTCGGTGGCGGCGGCCTTGTCGCCGCTGTTTATGGCTGCAAGCAGCTTCTTAACGGCGGTTTTGACTTCCGACTTGATCATCTTGTTCTGGGCGGTCTTCTTTTCAATGACTAATGTACGCTTCTTAGCGGATTTGATGTTGGGCACGTTATGTCTCTCCTTTTGGATAATATGTTCTCTTTAAATCTTGAGTAATTCTATCATAAAATCGCCCTCTTGTAAACTGTTTTTTGCGCTCTTTTGCAATTTTTTTAATATAATTTTTGCCCGCATAATATTATTAAAGTATATGAAGGGTGATAAAGCCTGCGGCCCCGTGTGCGTGTTCGACAGCGGAATAGGCGGTCTGAACCTTCTCGCAGCCTGTGCGCGCCTCTGTCCCGAACATGATTTTGTCTACTTTGCCGACAATTACAACGTTCCCTACGGCAGTCTGCCGCCGCGCAAGGTTTGCAGTCTCGTGGACGGCATATTTGAAAAAATTGCCGCCCTCGCCCCGTCGGCGGCGGTGGTGGCCTGCAACACGGCCACGGCGCTGTGCGTGGAGAGTCTGCGCAAAAGATATACCTTTCCCATAGTCGGCATACAGCCCGCCGTAAAACAGGCCGCCGCCCTCGGCGGCAGCTTTCTCGTGCTCGCCACTCCCGCGACGGCGAACAGCGCTTCGCTCGCCTCGCTATGCATAAAATACGGCGGAGGGAGAGGGGAGGTGGTCGCCTGTCCCCGCCTTGCGGCGTTCGTTGAGGACAACATTTTTTCAATGCCCTCGGGCTGGGAGGAAGAACTCCTGCCGAGGCGCTCGCCGTCCTGCGTCGTGCTCGGCTGCACGCACTATGCCTTTGTGGCCGAAAGTATTAAAAATTACTACTTACGACCCGTTTTCGACGGAATTTTAGGGACGGCTGACCACTTGCGTACACTCATTGGGAATAGTGGTGGGAATTGTTATCATAATCAAAAAATAGCCTTTGTCGGTGGCGATGAGCAAAAAAATAGAGCTGTATTTGACAAAATTCTTAACTTAAAATGCAAATAAATGTTTGTTAATTTTAATGTTAAAATGAAAATTTAAAATTTTTTTAAAAAAATGGCGTTTGGTGGTTGACAGTGGATATTATGTATGGTATGATTAAATCACTTAAGTTTTTATCCGGTTAAATTTCTAAGGTATCCAAATGGCACTGTTTACAGGCGAGTACTTTCATCAGCTCGACGCAAAAAACAGAATACGCATCCCCGCCCGCCTCAAGAAGGATCTGGGCGACGAGTATTACTTTGCCTACGGCACCAATCACTGCATATTTGTATTCACAAAGCAGAAGATGGACGAATACCTTGAAGAACTCGGAGCCACCAAACTTTCCGATCTCGAAGCGCAGAAGCGCGTAAGGATGTTTGCCCGCACCTGCGTCCCCGTAGAGGAGGACGGACAGGGCCGCGTAGTGCTCAGCCCCGAACTCAGGCGGCACGCTCAGCTCGGCAAGGAGGATAAAGACCTCGTCATCTGCGGCGCCGTCAGCCGCATAGAGATCTGGAACAAGCGCCTCTACGACGAATACACCGCCGACATGGAGACCGACTACGACAAGCTGTTTGCGCAGCTGGGGATATAATGAACGGCTTTTCCCACATTCCCGTCATGCTCGAAGAGTGCATGGAGGGGCTGGCCGTCCGCGACGGAGGAATATACTTCGACGGGACGGTGGGCGGAGGGGGCCATTCATACGAAATACTCTCGCGCTCGTCGCCTTCGGGCAGACTGATAGCCACCGACCTCGACGACGAAGCCATAGCCGCCGCCACCCAAAGACTGTCGCCCTTCAAGGGCAGGTTCGCGATTTACAAGGCCAACTACAAGGACTATGAAAGGGTCTTTGATGAGGCGGGCGTGGACGAAGTCGACGGAGTGCTGCTCGACTTCGGCGTATCCAGCCACCAGATAGACGACGCCGACAGGGGCTTCGCCTATATGAAGAAGGACGCTCCCCTCGACATGAGAATGGACCGCGAGGCCGCGCTCACCGCCCGCGAGATTGTCAACGAGTGGCCGCAGGAGGAACTTGCGCGCATACTCCGCGAATACGGCGAAGAAAAGTTCGCCTCGCGTATAGCGGCCGACATAGTCGCAAAGCGCGCCCTGTCCCCGATAGAGACGTGCGGCGAGCTGGTCGGCATAATAGAGGAGAGCATACCCAAAAAGTTTCAGCAGAACGGCCCGGCCGCCCGCAAGAGCTTTCAGGCCATAAGAATAGCCGTCAACGGTGAACTCGAAGGGCTGTATGAATGTGTTGTAGGGCTGACGCGCAGGCTGAGGAAGGGCGGAAGGATAGCCATCCTCACCTTCCATTCCCTCGAGGACAGAATAGTAAAGAGGGCCTTCGGCTATCTCGAAGCCGATTGTATCTGTCCGAAATCTCTGCCCGTATGTGTGTGCGGAAAGAGAAAGGAAATCGAAATACTCACAAAAAAACCCATAACGGCCTCGGTAAGAGAAATGGCCGGCAACTCGCGCTCGAAATGCGCAAAACTGCGCGTGGCGCAACGACTTTAACAAAAAAGATAAGGAGTGAACATAAAAATGGCAGTCGCGACCCCCGTACTCGAAAGACAATCCTTGCAGCAGTCCGCCATGACGGACGACGAGCTTCACAACGCTCAGATAAAGGAAAATTACAAGAGATTGATAAACCCCGAGCTGACGATCAACGAGCTCAGGGGCGGTGCGGTCGCGTCCGGAAAGGCCGAGGCGGAAGAACCCGCCGCGCGCCCTTCCTACAGGCAGACCGTGCAGCCTCAGACCGCGCGTCAGGCGGCGTATGCTCCCCGTCAGACGGCCGAACAGGCGCCCGCCCGCTTTGTTGACAGCGCGCGCACCGATTCGGCTCTCTTCCGCGCCGACAGCTTTATAAACAGGCGCCCCGAAACGGCGGGATACGCGGCTGCGGCAGCCGTTCAGGCTCCCGTCATCGCGCCCTCGGCGGAGGAGGACGAAAACGAAGATCTCCGCCCCACGAGGACTACCATACAGTATCAGACGGCCAACGAGCTGAACATTTCCCGCGAGAGGGCCGTCGCCGAGAAGGACAGCGCTCCCGTGCTCGGCAAGCGCGAAAAGATAATAATCGCCACCTTCGTAAGCGTGGTGGTCGCGCTCTTCATACTCGTCATAGTCAATTCGGCGGTGATAGCGGGGCTCAACAGCGAGCTCGCCACCATGCAGAGCACGGTGACCGCCGCCCGCGAAACGCTCGAGAACATAGGCGCGCAGATAAGCTCGGTCACCGCTCCCGAAAGCATAGCCGATTACGCGCTCTCGCACGGGCTCTACCTGTATTGAGGTGACGGTATCATAAACAGACAATTTTCTATAACGCTTTTACAAAAGAGGTTATTGTCGGTAATTCTGGCAATAACCTTTATTTTTTTCCTGATCGCCGCCCGATACTTCTATGTGCAGGTCATATGGGGGAGCGAGCTCGTCCTGCGGGCCGCCGACCAATGGAACAGGGATATCCCCGTCGTCGCGCAGAGGGGCAAGATACTCGACCGCAACGGCAGGGAGATAGTAGTCAATTCGCCGACCTATTCGGTATTCGCGCGCCCCAATTCGGTGTCCGACAAGCGCCACGCGGCGGAGGTGTTGTCCTCCGTGCTCGGTGCCGACGAGGAGAGCATCTACAAAAAACTGTGCTCTGCGGGCGTCTCCGAAGTCACTCTCGCGCGGCAGGCGTCGCCGTCCGTCGCCGACGGGCTGGTCGCGGCGGGGCTGAGCGGCATATACTATTCCCCCGACAACAAGCGCGTCTATCCCTACGGGTCAACGCTCTGTCAGGTGCTCGGCTTTACTTCGAGCGACGGGCTGGGGCTTTCGGGCATAGAAAAATATTATCAGTCGGTGCTCGGCGGCGAGGACGGGGCCGTGCTCTACACCACCGACGTCGTGGGCAAAGAGACAGATGCTACGCGCATAGTCTACCGCGAGGCGACCGACGGCGAGGATATCTGTCTCACCATAGATCTCGGCATACAGCTGATAGCCGAGAGGGCCGTGGAGGAGGTCTGCCGTTCGAGCGGCGCAAAGAGCGCCTCCTGTATAGTGCTCGACCCGTCCGATTTCGAGGTGCTGGCCATGGCCGTCAGTCCGTCTTACGACCTCAACGACATCCCTCGCGACCAGCCCGACGAACTCAACTCGCTGTCGCGCAATACCCTCGTCTGCGACATATACGAGCCCGGCTCGACCTTCAAAATACTGACGGCGGCCGCCGATATCGAGGAGTATTTCAACGGCAATCCCTCGGCCCTTTCGCCTACATACGTCTTTTCGAGCAGCCGCACGCGCTCGGTCGACGGCACTACTGTCAAGTGCTGGTCGGATCACGCCAACGGCAAGCACGCCAATCAGACGCTGGCCGAGGCGCTCAACAACAGCTGCAATCCCTGCTTTACGGATATAGCTCTCGCTCTCGGCAAGCAAAAGTTTTACGACTATCTGTCGGCCTTCGGGCTGGGCAACGTTACGGGGCTGGATTTTTCGGGCGAGGCGCTCGGCATGCTCGTGCCCCAGTCGCTCGTCAGGGACTGCGACCTCGCCCGCATAGGTTTCGGGCAGACCGTCGCCGTCACGGCACTGCAGCTCGCCTGCGCCGCGGCCTCGGTCATAAACGGCGGCTACTACTACGTTCCCCGCCTGATGAAGGCGGTGGGGTCGGGCGGCGGCGCGGAGTATGTGCAGCCCGTCCTTAAAAACCGCACCGTCAGCGAGCGCACCTCGGCGCTCATGCGTTCCATGCTCGAGGGCGTGGTGAGCGAGGGCAGCGGCAAGCACGCCTATATCGAGGGCTATCGCGTGGGCGGCAAGACGGGCACCGCGCAGAAGTATGAAGACGGCGCCGTCGCCGCGGGCAAATACGTGTCGTCGTTCATAGGCTTCTTTCCCGCAGACGAGCCGCGCTATCTCGCCCTCGTCATAGTCGACGAACCTCAGGGTGCCTACTACGGCAGCACCGTGGCCGCGCCCGTCGCAAAAAATATTTTCGAAGATATAATAGCCCTCAAAAACATAGGGCCGTTCGAGTGAGGATAGAAATGGAACTCAGTCGGTTGCTCAACGACATTGCATACAAAAGCTTAACGGGCGACGCCTCTGCGGAGGTCGCCGGCATATGCACGGACAGCCGCAAACTGCGCCCGGGCGAGTTGTTCGTGTGCTGTCGCGGCGCAAACTACGATTCGCACGACTTCGCCGAAGAGGCGTGCTCGCGAGGGGCCTCGGCCGTTGTCTGCGAGAGGGATATCGATCTCCCCGTTCCCCGCGTCGTCGTCGCCGACGGCAGGGCGGCCGTGGCGCCGCTTGCCCGCGCCTTCTACGGCTACGCCGACAGGCGCCTCAAGATAGTCGGCGTTACGGGCACGAACGGAAAGACTACAATAACCTACATGCTCGACTCGGTGTTTAAGGCCGCGGGTGCAAAGACGGGCGTTATAGGCACCCTCGGCGTAAGGTACGGCGACGTGTTTGTCGACCCCGAACTTACCACGCCCGACCCCGTCTTTCTGCACGCCGTTCTGCGCGACATGGCCGACGCGGGCGTGGAGTATGTGTTCATGGAGGTCTCCGCCCACGCGCTCTATTTCAAAAAGACGGAGGGGCTGACCTTCGCCGCAGGCATCTTCACCAATCTCACGCGCGATCATCTCGATTTCTTCGCCGGTATGGAAGAGTACGGCGCCGCCAAGGCCTCGCTCTTTGAAGGGGGCAGATGCCGCGTCGCCGTCATCAACGCCGACGACGCCTTCGGCGCACGGCTGCTCGGCAAAGTCGGGGGCGCGCTGAGCTACGGGCTGGAAAATCCCGCCGACACCTTTGCCGTCGACATCCGCGAGAGTCTGTCGGGGTGCAACTTCGTCATCAACGTCAGCGACGAGCTGTACGACGTGCACATATCTCTGCCCGCCGTCTACAACGTGTCCAATGCCCTCGCGGCCGCGACCTGCGCCCGTGCGCTCGGCGTGTGGCTCGACGTCATAGCAAAGGGCCTCGGCGATCTCGGTGGCGTGCCCGGCAGGCTGGAGAGGGTCGCCTCGTACAACGGCGGCGAGATCTTCGTCGACTTCGCGCACACTCCCGACGGGCTGGAAAAGAGCCTGTCCTCGCTGCGGCGGCTGTGCGAAGGCAAGCTCTACTGTCTGTTCGGCTGCGGGGGAAATCGCGACGCCCTCAAACGACCCCTGATGGGGCAGGCCGCGGGGCGCAACGCCGACTTCGTCATCGTTACCTCCGACAATCCGCGCTTCGAGGACGCCTGCGATATCATCGAAATGATAGAGGGAGGGCTCGCCAAGACGGGCGCGCCCTATGTGACAATAAGCGACAGGGAGATGGCCACCGAGTATGCCGTCCACCTGCTCGGCAAGGGGGACATACTGCTTGTCGCGGGCAAGGGCGGCGAAAATTATCAGGAGATAGTAGGTATAAGGCATGCCTATAACGACAATAGGATAATAAAAAAGATCATAGGCGACCTGAAGTGAACTATCTCTGCTGCATACTCTGTTCGTTCGGCGCGGCGCTCGTACTGACCGCCGCGCTCCTTCCTCTCTTAAAGAGGCTAAAAGCCGGGCAGTACATTCTCTCATATGTAAAAGAGCACGCCGCCAAGGGCGGCACGCCCACCATGGGCGGACTGGCCTTTATCGCCGCCCTGCTCGTTGTCGGCTTTTGCTTTCTCGGAACGGAGGATACCACCGTCGATCTCGTTCTCGTCATAACGGCTGGGTTTGCCGTCGTAGGCTTTCTGGATGATTTTTTAAAGCTCCGCCGCAGGGAGAACGAGGGGCTCAAGCCCTACCAGAAGATAATTTTTCAGCTGGCCATAGCCGTCGTTGCCTCCGTCTACTGCTATATAAACGGCCTGACCGAACTCAAAATACCCTTTTGCGGCGGACTGACCGTCGATATCGGCCCCGCCGTCATCCCGCTGACCGCCTTTGTGTTTATCGCAACGGTAAACTGCGTCAATCTCACCGACGGGCTCGACGGCCTTGCGGGCGGAACGTCGTTCGCCTGTCTTTTGTCGTTCGGCGCCATGTTCATAGCGGGCGGCAGCGAGGGGGAGGGCGTCGTCGCCCTCTGTGCGGCGGGAGCGCTGGCCGCCTTTCTCCTGTTCAACTGTAATCCCGCCCTGCTCTTCATGGGCGATACGGGCTCGCTCGCCCTCGGCGGGCTGACCGCCGCGCTCGCGGCGTTCACGGGCAACACGCTCTATATCCCGCTGATCGGAATAATGTTCGTGCTTTCAGGCATATCCGTCATAATGCAGGTAATATATTATAAACGGACAAAGCGCAGGATATTTCTGATGGCCCCCATCCATCACCACTTTCAGATGAAGGGCCACCCGGAGAGCAGGATAGCCTATGCGTACTTTCTTGTGACTGCCTTTGTCGGAATTATATGTTATATTTTTGCGTGAGGTAAAATGTATTTCAAAAATCAGAAATTTCTTGTGGCGGGGGTATCCTCGTCGGGCGTAGCCGCGGCGCGCTTTCTTCTGGCGCGCGGGGCGGAGGTGTACGTCTGGGACGACGCCTCGGGCGAGGGCGTCCGCCGCGCCGTGGCCGAGCTCTGTTCGCTCGGCGCCAAGGAGCTGTCCGCCGAGGGGTACGAAGATGCGGCGAGGGAGTGCGACGTGCTCGTGCTCAGCCCGGGCATACCCATCGACAACGCCCTGCCCGTCGCCTTCCGCAGGATGGGCAAGCTCATAACGGGCGAGGAGGAGCTGGCCTTCTCCTGCCTGCGCGCCACGGCGATCGCAGTCACGGGCACCAACGGCAAGACTACAACGGTGTCCATGCTCGCCGAAGTATTAAAGGCGTGCAGCAAGAACTGCGTCGCCTGCGGAAACATAGGCGAACCTACAATAAACTGCGCCGAAAGACTCGGCTTCGGCGACTTCGCCGTTGCGGAGATATCCTCCTTCCAGCTCGAAACGCTGAGCGGCATCCGCCCCCACATAGCCATTGTCACCAACATTGCCGAGGATCATCTCGACCGCCACTACAACATGGAGAACTACATATATCTCAAAAGTAAGCTCGTGCGCGGGCTGAGGGAGAGCGAGTTCGCCGTCCTCAACTACGACGACGAGCGCGTGCGCGCCTTCGCCAACATTACAAAGGCGCAGGTGGTGTGGTTTTCGGCCGTCCGCAAGGTCGACGGCGCCTATGCCGAGGACGGCGGCGTGTATTGGTGCGGGGAGAGGCTGTTCGCCTGTTCCGAGCTGTCGGCGGGAGGCGTCCACAATCTCTACAACGCCCTCGCCTGTGTTGCGGCCGCGGCTACTCTCGGCCTCGACAAGCGCGCGACTTCCGAGGCGCTCTGTGCCTTCAAGGGGGTCAGGCACAGGATAGAGAAGGCGGCGGAGCGCAACGGCGTTACATACATCGACGACAGCAAGGGCACCAACGTCGACGCGACTTTAAAGGCCGTGCAGACCATGACGGCGCCCACCATATTGCTGCTCGGCGGAAGGGATAAGGGATACGACTACGACAGGCTCTTCGAGGGGCTGAGGGACAGCCGGGTCATACACGCCGTGCTCTACGGCGAAAACAGATATAAGCTGCTTTCCTCGGCGCTCGCCTGCGACTTCAGGGATGTTTCGGTGTGCAGGCGCATGGCGCAGGCCGTGATGCTGGCCGAGAGCTACGCCTCGCCCGGGGAGTGCGTGCTGCTCAGTCCCGCCAGCTCGAGCTTCGACGAGTTTTCCAACTTCGAGGAGAGGGGGGACGAGTTCGCAAGACTCGTCGGGGAGGCGCGCGTTGGCGGCGCTGCCGGGTAAGAGAGGGCGCGCCGTCGGCGATATATCCATTCCCGTCATTGCGGCGGGCATGGCGGTGTTCGGGTGCGTAATGATATACTCTGCGAGTTCGTACGTCGGCGAGGTGCAGTACGGCGACGCCTTTTACTTCGTCAAAAAACAGCTGTTCGGCGTGGCGGGGGGAAGCGCCGCCATGCTCGCCGCCTGCTTCTTTCCCTACCGCAGGCTGGCGCGGCTCAAATATCCCCTCGCCATAGCCGCGCTCGTGCTGCTCGCCCTCGTGTTCGTGCCGGGAGTGGGAGTCACCAATTACGGCGCCACCCGCTGGATAGGCGTGGGGCCGATAACAATACAGCCCTCCGAGATAGCCAAGTATGCATTCGTGCTGTTTGCCGCCGCGCACTTTTCCAAAAATTACCGCGCCGCCCGCTCGATAGCGGGGGTGGCGCCCGTTCTCGGACTGGGAGCGGCGTACTGCGTGCTCATCATCCTCGAGCCCAACATGTCCATAACCATGTGCGTTGGGCTTCTGATGCTCGTCATCGTCTTTCTGAGCGGCACAAACGTCAAAACCTTCGCCTTTATGCTCGCTCCGTGCATAATAGCCGTGCCCGTGCTCATTGCGCTCGAGCCGTACAGGCTGCAGCGCCTCAGCGCGTTCATCGATCCGTGGGCCTCGCCGCAGGGCGAAGGGTATCAGCTCATCCAATCTCTGTACGCCCTCGGCAACGGCGGACTGTTCGGAGTGGGGCTGTTCAATTCCACGCAAAAGTACCGCTTTCTGCCCTTTGCCGAGAGCGACTTTATACTCTCGGTCATGGGCGAGGAACTCGGCTTTGTCGGGCTGACGGTTTTCTTTGCTCTCTGTCTGCTGCTCGTGTGGAGGGGGCTGGCCGCCGCTTCGAAGGCGCGCGACGCCTTCGGCTATCTTCTGGCGGCGGGCATAACGCTGGTCTACGGCATACAGGTTATCGTCAACGCGCTCGTCGTAGGCGGGGCCATCCCTCCCACGGGTCTGCCGCTGCCGCTCATAAGCAGCGGAAACACCTCGCTCATCGTCACTATGGCGTCGATGGGCGTGCTGTACAACGTGTCGGCTTCGCGTTAACACGCCATGCGAAAATTCCATATAATGTAACAAGACAGCCTGAATATTCCGTTCGGGCTGTCGGGCATTTTTTACATATTCGGAGTCAACAATGGATAAGTACGTCATCAAAGGAGGGCGCCGCCTCGAGGGCAGCGTGCGTATTCAGACTGCAAAAAATTCCGTGCTTCCCATTCTGGCCGCATGCGTTCTGACGGACGGAAAGGTCACTCTTTCGGACGTACCCGACATAACCGACGTCGCCAACATGACGGCCATACTTTCAAGCTTGGGCTGCAGCATAGTTTACGAGGGCGGCAGCGCCGTCATCGACAGCTCCTCGGCGCACACCTTCGAGATCCCCTCTGCGCTCGCGCACGGCCTGCGCTCCTCCGTGTTTCTGCTCGGCTCGATAGTTTCGCGCTTCCACAGGGCCAAGATAGCCTACCCCGGCGGATGCGACATAGGGCTGCGCCCCGTCGATCTTCACCTCTCGGGGCTAAAGCGGCTGGGTGTGAACATATCGGAGAGCGGCGGATACATAATCTGCGAGTGCGAAAGGCTGCGCGGCAACGAGATAATGCTTGACTGCCCCAGCGTGGGCGCTACAGAAAACATCATGCTCGCTTCGGTGCGTGCGGAGGGAACTACCGTCATCGAAAACGCCGCGCGCGAGCCCGAGATAGTCGACCTGCAAAAATTCCTCAACGTTCTGGGCGCAAGGGTGAGGGGAGCGGGCACGGGCACGATAGTCATAGAGGGGGTAAATAAGCTTGGCGGAGGGTCGTTCAGGCCCATGGCCGACCGCATCGAGGCGGGCACATTTCTCATCGCCGCGGCAATGTGCGGGGGAGAAGTCGTGCTCGAGGGCGTCGGCGGCGAAAATTTGAGCTCTCTTTTACATAAACTTAGGGAAAACGGTTGCAAACTGCGCGTAAAAAATGATAAAATATATATACGGAGCGACAGACGGCCCCTGTCCGTCAAGAGCGTTGAAACGCAGCCCTACCCGGGATTTCCCACCGACCTTCAGGCCCAGATGACGGCGCTGTGCACGATATGTTCGGGCAACAGCATAGTCACCGAAAACCTGTTCGAAACGCGCTTTAAGTATGTGCCCGAACTCAAAAAGATGGGCGCCGACATAACCGTAGTCGACAGGAGCGCCTTTGTCAGGGGAGTGGAGAGGCTGCACGGCGCCGTGACGGCCGCGCACGACCTGCGCGGCGGCGCCGCCCTCGTCATAGCCGCGCTTGCGGCCGAGGGCGACAGCCAGGTCGTCGGCATTACCCATATCGACAGGGGTTATTCGGGCTTCGAATACAAATTGTCCGCCCTCGGCGCAGATATCAGGCGCGTGGGCGTGTGAAAAGATGAGAAGTTACATAAGAAAGATAGTAGTCGTTGTGCTCGCCCTCCTCTTCTGCGTGGCGGCGGTGGTGGGCGCGGGAGTCATCTTCTCGGTGCGCAACGTCAACGTGGAGTACAAATTTTATTCCTCGCGCGCCGACGGCGACCTCGCCCAAACCAAGAGCGCGCTCGAAGGCTTAAAGGGCCGCGGCATGTTTTCGGTGGCGGAGGAGGACATCTCCGCCTGCGTGCAGGGCTCGCTCGTTCTGGAGAGCTGCGAGTTTGTCTATCCGAGCACGATAAACGTCACGCTGAGGGAGAGACTGGAGCGCTACGCCGTGGCGTCCGCCTCGGGCGGCTACGACATACTCGACAGCGACGGAGCCTTTGTCCGCAGGAGCGAGGATGCCCTCAATTCCGCCGACAACAGCCCCAACGTCATCCTCGACGTTGTAAGCGCCGATCTGCCCGCCGCCATAGAGGCGTGCGACGCCTTTTTAAGTTCTTTCGGCAGTCTGCGCAGCATGGTGGAGAGGGTGAGTGCCCTCTCCGACGAGGTGCTCGGCACGAGCCAGCTCGTGTTCTCGCTGTACGGCGGGATGGAGATCGTGATAGAGGATCGCGCCGTCCTCACCGGCAAAAAGATCGCCGCCGCGGCGGAGATTTACAAGGGGCTTTCGGACAACTTCAGGGTGCGCGGATGGATATACGCTGTGGGCAGCGGCGACTCCCCGTCGGGCGTGTACGCCGTCTATAACCCCTCCGTTTGAATGTTTAAGGCATATTCGGGGAGCAATTTAATATTTTGCGGCTCAAATTTATCATTTTGAGCCGCTTTTTTACGTCATTTTGTTGACATTTGCAAAACTCTATTATATAATAGTCTTATAGATTACATATTCGCGGACGAATGTGCCGACAGGGATAAAAAAGTGCGAAACAAAAGCGTGGCGGTGCTCGACATCCGCTCGTCCGAGGTGACAGCCGCCGTGGGCGAGAGAGGGGTCAACAACACCTTCATAATCAAAAGTAAATACAGCTGCGCTTACGACGGCTACGCCGACGGCGAACTGCTGGATATCGACAGCTTCAACTCCGCCGTCCGTTCGGTGGTGTCGGATACCGTGGCCGCCTCGGGCGAGAGGGTAGACCGCTTCTTTATCGGCGTCCCCGACGAGTTCGTAAAGACCCGCGTGGCCGAGGGCGTGCTCGCCTTCGCCTCTCCCGCAAGGATAAGGAAGGGCGATATCGCCACGGTGCGCAGGCAGTCCCGCCCGCGCGACGAGGGCGGCTATTCCGTAATCGACGTCAGCCCCGTCTGCTATATCCTTTCGGACAAGCGCAGGGTGATAGACCCCGAAGGCTGCGTCACCGACAGTCTGCGCGCCAAGATGAGCTGGTTTTTGGGCAGGGACGCCTTTGAAGAGTGCGTGCGCAACGCCTTCAGACCCTTCCCCGCCATAACCTCATTGAGGCTCATTCCCTCGGCGCTCGCTCAGGCCAACTACCTCATCGAACCGCATGTGCGCGACGGCTGCGCGGCGCTGCTCGATATGGGCTATATCTCGTCGACCTACAGCATAGCGTGCGGCAACGGTCTGGTGTTCAGCCAGCCCTTCTCGGTGGGTACGGGGCACATAGCTCTGCTGCTCGCCGAGGAGCTGAAAATTCCCTTCGAGGTCGCCTCGCAGTTCCTGCCCCTCGTCAATCTCAACGCAAAGGAAAAACTCACCTCCCGCCAGGAGATAAAGCACGACGGCAAGGTGTACGGCTTCTCCACGTCAGACCTGCGCGATATCATCCGCGAAGGGCTCGACGGCGTGTGCGAGATGGTGGAGGAGTGCATGCAGACATACTCCGAGCGCGACATGACGGGCAAACCGCTCTACGTCACGGGCGAGGGCATCAAAGCCATTCGCGGCACGGCCGAGCATCTTTCAAACAGGCTGGTGTGCGCGGTGGAGGTAATCGCTCCCCGCGTTCCATACTACGATAAACCCAAATTCTCTTCGCTGTTCAGCCTATTAAATGCTGCGCTCGGCGAAAGATGAGCATAAAAATACTCAAAATCGGGCTGCGGCTTGTGGCGCAGCCGTCCATTTTACGGAGGTCAACAAATGTTTAACGATCAGGCATACAATTACGGCGGCACGCCCTCTCCGGCACACAACGCCCCCGCAGCTAATATTTCGGGCAAGGCCAAAATAAAGGTCATAGGCGTAGGCGGCGCAGGCAACAACGCCGTCAACCGCATGATAGAGGCCGGCATCAACAGCGCCGAATATATAGTTGTCAATACCGACAGTCAGATACTCGCTCTCTCTCCCTGCGAAAACAGGGTGCAGATAGGCGAGCAGCTCACCAAGGGTCTCGGCGCGGGCGCCGATCCCGAAGTGGGCAGGGCGGCGGCCGAAGAGAGCAAGGACGCCCTCACCGATCTCATCAAGGGCACCGACCTGCTGTTCATAACCGCAGGCATGGGCGGAGGTACGGGCACGGGCGCGGCTCCCGTTATCGCCAAGATCGCCAGGGACATGAAGATACTCACCGTCGCCGTCGTCACCGAACCCTTCGCCTTCGAAGGCAAGAAGAGGATGGAGAATACCGTAAAGGGCCTCGAAAACCTTAAAAAGTACGTCGACACCCTCGTCATCATCCCCAACGACAAGATAAAGACGGTCGTGCAGAAGAACACCCCCATGGTGGAGGCTCTCCGCGTCGCCGATGAAATACTCAAGCAGGGAATAAGGGGCATTGCCGAGCTCATCGTCAATCCCGCCCTCATAAATCTTGACTTTGCCGACGTAAAGACCGTGCTCAAGGATAAGGGCATAGCCCACCTCGGCGTGGGCGTTGCCAAGGGCGACAACAGAATAATCGAAGCCGTCCGCGTGGCCGTAAACTGCCCTCTGCTCGAAACTACCATCGAGGGCGCTCGCGGCGTCATACTCAACGTAGTCGGCGGCCCCGACCTTACTTTCGACGAAGTGGCCGACGCGGCCGAACTCGTCCGCAGCGTTGTAGACGCCTCGGCCAACATCATCTTCGGCGCGCGCATCGATCCCAACGTTCAGGACGAAGTCGAAATAACCGTCATCGCCACCGGCTTCCCCGGTTTCGACAGCAAAAAGGATGACGAAGGCAAGCCCTTCACCTCGTCGTCGCTGCTCAGACAGCAGCCCGGCTTTACGCGCATGCCCATCAACAACGATCCCTACTTCGGGCAGCGCCAGCAGACCGCCCAGCCCGTAAACGGCTTGCAGCACGGCGTTCTCGGACAGGCCGCTCCCCAGCAGCCCGTTCAACAGCCCGTCTATGCCGCTCCCCAGCAGGGCTATCCTCAGCAGGAATATCGTCAGCCCGTACAGCAGCCCGTGCAGCCCGTATATCAGCAGACTGCACAGCAGCCCGTCTACGGTCAGCCCCAGCAGGGCTATGCTCAGCAGCAGCCCGTATATCAGCAGCCTGTGCAGCAGCAGCCGGTAAGGCCCGCGCAGCAGCCCGCCTACGGCAGGCCCGTCGACGAGGCCGCCATCGAGCGCCCCACCGACAAGGACGTGCCCAAGTTCGCCCGTCTTTTAAAGAGCCTCGGCCGCCGCGGCGACAACAACTAAAATTCCGATACCTAAAAAAGCGGAGCGCGCGCTCCGCTTTTTTTGTCGTCCTGTCGATTTTTAGGCGTTTTTTCGTCATAATCCGCGCGGCGCGGCAGTAAAATGCACTATGGAAGTCATCGACCGCGATAGTTTTTACTTTGTCGGCATAGGCGGGGCGAGCATGAGCGCGCTTGCAAAGATACTCTTCGATATGGGAAAAAGCGTGTGCGGGTACGACAGGGCGAGGGGGGAGTACACGCCCTCGCTCGAGGCCATGGGAATCTCGGTCGACTACGGCGACGACGGCGTGCTGCCCGACGGTTGCTCTGCGGTCGTCCGCACCGACGCCGTCGGGGATGGAGAGCGCCACGTCGCCGAGGCGAGGGCTAAGGGCATACCCGTTGTCGGCCGCGCGGAATTGCTCGCCTCGCTCGCGGGTAAGTTTGAAAAGACGGTGGCGGTGGCGGGGTGCCACGGCAAAACCACCTGCACGGCCATGCTTGCGCATATATTTGCCTGTGCGGGAAAAAGATTTACGGCGCATATCGGCGGCAACGATCTCACTTTTTCAAACGCCGCCTTTTTCGGATACGATTGGTTTATAACCGAGGCGTGCGAGTACAAGAGGAATTTCCTGCGCCTTTCCCCCGACATAGCCGTCATACTCAACAGGGCGCCCGACCACCTCGAATGCTACGGCGGAGCCGAGGCTCTCTCCGCCGCCTACGACAAATTTGCCGAAGGCGCGCGCAAGTGTGTGGAGCTCTGCGGCCGGGGCGCGGGCAGGAGCACTGTAACATTCGGTTTGGATTGCTCCGCCGATTACTGCGCCCGCGAACTGAAGGGGGAGAGGGGCAGGTATTCCTTTGTGATCTTTGAGAGGGGCGACGAGCTGTGCTCCGTCTCTCTCCGCGTGCCGGGCAGACACAACGTGCTCAACGCCCTCGCCGCGGCAGCCGCGGCGAGGGCGTGCGGGCTGAGGCCCGAGGCGGTGGCTTCGGGGCTCGAGGAGTTTGCGGGCGTCGCGCGACGGTTCGAACGGCTGGGCCGTTACAACGGCGCCGTTGTCATTGCCGATTACGCCCATCATCCCGACGAGATATCGGCGGCGCTGCGCACGGCCGAGGAGACGGGGGCGCGCAGGCTGTTTGTCGTCTTTCAGCCGCACACCTACAGCCGCACCAAAAATCTCTTCGAAGATTTTGTGCGCGTGCTGTCGCCCGTGCAAAGACTGCTCGTCTACAAAACTTTTGCCGCGCGCGAGTATTTCGACGCCGACGGCAGCGCCGTCACCCTCTGCAACGCCATAAAAAATGCCCGCTACGCCGACGGCGTGCGGGACATTGAGCGCTTTCTGTGCGGCGCGGGCGAGGGAGACGTCGTCCTCGTGCTCGGCGCGGGGGATATCTATGCGATAGTGCGCGGCATGCTGAGTTAAAATTCTATGTCCGCGCCCCTGCGTTCTGCGGCGTAGACGAAGTCGATAAACTGTTTTGCCCTTCTCGGCGATCTGCCGCCCTTGACCAGCGCCCAGCGCTCGGCAAGGGCGGCGAGTTTTTGCCTGTCCGTCAGAAGTTTGCGGTCGTCGGCGAGCTGCCCGACTATTGAGAGGTACATTTGCTTATCGGTAGAGGAGAACAGCACGGTCAGGCCGAACCTGTCCGAGAGGGAGAGCTGTTCGGCTATCGAATCGCCGGGATGCACCGAGTTTTCCCTGTCCGAAAAACTCTCCTTTACTATGTGGCGGCGGTTGGAGGTGGCCACTATCATTATGTTGTCGGTGCCTCCGCTCACCGAGCCTTCGAGCGCGGCCTTGAGCGAGGACACTTTGTCGTCGTATTCGCCGAGGGAGAGGTCGTCTATGAACACAATGAACTTCAGCGGATTTTCGGCCACAAGCTCCCTGATTTTGGGCACCGACAGGATATTCTCCTTGCTCAGCTCTATTATCCTCAGCCCGTCGTCGAAGTGCTTGTTGAGCATGGCGTGCACTGTAGACGACTTGCCCGTGCCCCTGTCGCCGTAGAGCAGCATGTTGGCATAGGGCAGACCGCCTATAAAGTTGCAGATGTTGTCGTCTATCTGTCTTTTTTCCTCGGCGTAGTCCTTCAAATCGTCCACCGTCACCGAGGGCACGTTGGCGACGGGAACGAGCCGCCCGCCGTCGAAGGTGAACGCCTTGCGCACTATGAAATCGCCGTAGCCGTGCGCGGCGTAGAATTGGACGAGGTTGTCGGCCGAGCGCCTGCCGTCGAGGCTGCCGTCGAAGGGCGGAATGGCCGAGCCGAGGTTGAAGCGCTCGTCGTTTTCAAGCTGCGCCGCGCCACGGAAAATGCCGTCGAGGTCGTCGGCAAAGGCATCGTACAGATACGCCGAGGGTGTGTCGCCCTTGGCGCAGGTGCGCGAAAAGGCGTTTTCGTCGAGCAGTACGAGAGTGCAAAGCGCCTTCAGCAAATCGTTTTCCGCCCCGCGTTCGTATAGTTCGGAGTACAGCGCGCGCCTGTCGCCGCCGCATGCCGCCTCGGTGAACGCGGCGAAGAGGGGGTGTTTTTCAAGGCCGCGCAGCACAAGCGGTCTTATCGGAGTGCTATTCATTTATATTCATCTCCTTTTGATTATACAATTCGATTATAGCTCAAAAAAAGTATTTATGCAATATTTTATGCAATATTTCACATAATTTTTTTCAATATTTTTTTATATCGCTTGACTTGACGGCCGCAAGAAGTTATAATATTTGATAACAACTTCAAATTTTAATTTTTTTCGGGAGGAAAATATTATGGCAAAGATATACTATCAGTCCGACTGCGACATCAACGCGCTCAAAAAGAAGACGGTGGCCGTTATCGGCTACGGCAGTCAGGGACATGCCCACGCCCTCAACCTCAGGGACAGCGGCGTCAAGGTCGTCATCGGCCTGCACGAGGGCGGAAGATCGTGGCCCAAGGCCGAAGCGGCGGGCTTCGAGGTGTACACCGTCGCCGAAGCCGTAAAGCGCGCCGACGTCGTAATGATGCTCATAAACGACGAAAGGCAGGCTAAAGTCTACAAAGAGAGCGTAAGGGACAACTTAAAGGACGGCGCCGCGCTGGCGTTTGCGCACGGCTTCAACATCCACTTCAAGCAGATAATTCCTCCCGCCAACATCGACGTATTCATGATCGCCCCCAAGGGCCCCGGCCACACCGTGCGCTCGGAGTATCAGGAGGGCAAGGGCGTGCCCTGCCTCGTGGCGATAGAGCAGGACTACACGGGCAAGGCGCTCGATATCGCTCTGGGCTATGCCGCAGGCATAGGCGGAGCGAGGGCGGGCGTGCTCGAAACCACCTTCAAGTGCGAGACCGAAACCGATCTCTTCGGCGAACAGGCCGTGCTCTGCGGCGGCGTCACCGCGCTCATGAAGGCCGGGTTTGAAACGCTTGTCGAGGCGGGCTACGATCCACGCAACGCCTACTTCGAGTGCATACACGAGATGAAGCTCATAGTAGACCTCATCTACAAGGGCGGTTTCTCGCTGATGAGGTATTCCATCTCCGACACGGCCGAATTCGGCGACTACGAGACGGGCAAGCGCCTCATCACCGAAGATACAAAGAAGGAGATGAAGAAGGTGCTCGAGGAAATACAGGACGGCACTTTCGCCTCCAAGTGGATAGCCGAAAACAATAACGGCAGGGCGCACTTCATAGCCAAGCGCAACCTCGAAGCTTCCCACCAGCTCGAGGAGGTCGGCAAGGAGATCAGGGCCATGTATTCGTGGAACGACGACGGAAATCTCGAAAAGGCCGAAGAGGGCAAAACAAAACTCTGATAACGCTGTTTTTGCGTCCGCCGCTTGCAGGAGCGGCGGACGCTTAATTTTTTATAAAAATTAAAGGCGGCCATTTGCGAATAGGGGCCGTCATTTTGTTGTCTTTTTACGCCGCAGATGATATAATGTTTATCAGGATATTTCAACAGTTGTTTCGGAGCGATATTTGGTGAAAAACAAAAATCAGAACGGCAGACATTCATATATTTTTACAAGGGAAACTCTCGGCATGACTGTGCTATTGTTCTGCGGTCTCATGCTTCTGATGCTGCTTACATACAACGCCGTATTTTCAGGCCTCGGCGTTGCAGTGTGCACGTTCATGTACGGCACGTTCGGCTACGGCTCTTACCTCGTCCTGGCCGCGCTGGCCTGCCTCGGCGTATGGCTGGTGTTTGAAAAGAAGCCCGCAGTACGCCTGCGCACGGCGGCCGCCGTCGGCATAACACTGGCTGTGCTCTTCATGCTCTTCCACGCCGTCACCACGCGCGATTTCGACATGAACGGCTACGGCGCCTACCTTGCCGAGTGCTATTCCTCGGCCGAGTCCGGATTTGCGGGGTACACCTTCGGCGGAGTGATCTCCGGCCTCATCGTCTATCCCATTGCCCGCGGCACCACATTCATAGGCGCCTACGTCATATTCTCCATACTGCTCGCGCTCTGCGGGTATCTCACATTCCTCGTCGTCAGGATGGACGTTCTGACGCGCGGCAACCGCAGGACAAAAGCGGCTACGGCCGAGCAGACCCTTCCCGCGGCGGGCGAGAGCGTAAACGACGCCGCCGACAACGCCTACGTCATGAACGAAGGGTACGAGATAGTCAACAATATGGCCAACGCGCCTCAGGCAGCGCAGCCCGAGGCGGCTCAGCCCGTTCCCCCCGAGTACGGCGGTTATGCGCCCTACGGCGGGGAGCAGCAGTCCGCGCAGGACGCGCAGTTTGACAGGTACGGCATACTGCGTCCCTCGCAGCCGCAGCCCTCTTATGCGCCTGCGGAGAGCGACGAGGACAAATTCGCGCCCGAAAACCTCGGCAGAAAGATACTTTTTGACAATGGAGAGTTCGCCGCCGAGAGCTACAGGCGCAACATGATATTCAACGACGATTCCTATTTCAATCACCCCGTGCACAACGAGGGCGACTATCTCAGCAGTTTTTCGTCGGGCGGGAAGAGGCCTTCTGCTCCGCCGGCTGCGCCCCGCGAGGAGCGCCCGCAGAGCGGCCTGCCCTCGTCCTACACCCAAAGCTACGCCTCCGAGGCGGAGGAGCGCCCGAGCGCGCCCCCTACGCCATCGTATATCTACGGCGACAAGCCCGCGCAGTCTCTCGACGACTTTCCCGCGCCCGCCGCTCCCGCCGCGCAGAGCTCACCCTCGTACGACGACGGGGACTATGACGACGACATAACCTACGGCGACGATTACTATGAGGAGGATCCCGCCGAACTGCCCGTGGCGGAGGACGACGAGCCCTCCGACGATAGGGCGGCGCCCGCCGAGGAGCCCGAAGAGGAACTTCCGCCCCCCCCCGCCATGCGCAGGGGAGAGGAGGAGTCCACGGATATCTTCGGCAGGGGTGAAAATTCGTTCACTCGGCCGACGGGTCGGGAGGAACCGCCCGCGAGAAGGGCGACATCCTTTACCGACGGTATCTTTGCGGACGACGAGCCCGAGCGCGGCGATTCTTTGCGCGGCGCCCCGGCCGACGGCGATCTGTCGGCGGGCGGACGGGATATCGGACTCGGCCGCGACAGGGGCACGCCCTCTTTCGATCGCATGCAGCCCGACGGGGGAATTCCCGACGGCGGCGCGGACATCTCACGCGGTGCCGCCCCTCGCGCGGATGATGACATAGACATTTCCCCGACAAGGGGAGAGGGGGAGGGGGCCCGCCCTTCAAACGATCTTCGCAGCATATTCAGCTCGTCCAACTCGGCCATCTCCGACGACGTCAAGCCCGACGCAACCCGCCTCGGCTCGAGGAGGGAGGGCGCGCGCGGCGAGGACAGGGAGAACATGTTCGACGACGACGGCGACGATTATCTGACTGACGACGGGGACGAGCCCGCCGATTTCGGCGTGCGCGGACTGCGTTCGGATGACGGCGACGATTTTTCGGCCCGCCGCGGCGACGGCATGTCCGTCTCTCCCGTCCGACCCGTAACGCCTCAGCGCAGGGAGGAGACGCCTCCGCCCGAGCCGCCCAAGCCCAAGCACGTCTGGAAGAAGTACGCGCGCCCGTCGCTCGACCTGCTCGCCGATTACCCCGAGGGCAACAACGCCAATCTCGCCGAGATAGAGGAGAACAAGAGCGTCATCATCGACACCCTTGAAAACTTCCGCATCGGCGCGCACATATCCGACGTCACCATAGGCCCCGCTATCACGAGGTACGACGTCATCATAGAGGACAGGACAAATATCAAGAGCGCCATGCGCTACCGCGACGCGATAGCAATGGCCCTGATGAAGGAGAACGTCACCACCTACCTCAACTACTCCAAGGGCGCCATTTCCATAGAGGTGCCCAACTCCAAGCGCACTACTGTAGGCCTCAAGAGCATACTCATGAGCAGCGACTTCATCAACAGCAAGGCCAATTCGCTCACCTTTGCCCTCGGCAAGGACGTTGAAGGCAAGCCCAACTGTCCCGATATAACCAAGATGCCCCACCTTCTCGTTGCGGGTACCACCGGTTCGGGTAAGAGTATCTGTCTGAGCTCGCTGATCATCAGCCTTCTCTTTAAGTACGGCCCCGACGAACTGCGCTTCATACTCGTCGACCCCAAGCAGTCGGAGTTTATCTCCTACGAGGGTCTGCCCCACCTCATCGTCAACGAAATAATCTCCGACGTCGACAAGGCCATCAAGGCTCTCAACTGGGCGATCAAGGAGATGGAGCGCCGCTACGCTCTGTTCAAGGAGATGACCCTTGCGGGCACTCTCGTCAAAAATCTCAACGAATACAACGCCCACCTGCCCGAAGGCGAGGAAAAGCTGCCCAAGATAGTAGTCATCCTCGACGAGTTCGGCGACCTCATGCTGCAGAGCAAAAAGGACATCGAAACGCGAATCATCAGGCTCGTTCAGAAGTCGCGTGCGGCGGGCATACACCTCATTCTGGCAACGCAGCGCCCGTCGGTCGACTGCATAACCGGCCTTATAAAGTCCAACCTGCCCACGAGGATAGGCTTCAAAGTCAACTCCTTCGACGATTCGCGCACCATCTTCGATATCGGCGGCGCCGAAAAACTGCTCGGCGCGGGCGATATGTACTACCGCTCGGCGCAGAACCCCGACCTGATGCGTATTCAGGGCTGCTTTATCGATTCGCCCGAAGTACAGGCCGTGACCGACTTCGTAAAGAAGAACAACGAAACCTACTTCGATCAGAGCGTGTCCGACTTCATCAACACGGTGGAGGAGGGAGAGGGGAGCGACGGCGGCGAGCAGGACGGCGGCGACGGCGACGTAAAGATAGACGACAAGTTTATTCAGGCGCTCAAGTTCTGCGTAACAAGCAATCAGGCCTCCGTCTCCATGCTTCAGAGGCGCTTCCCCATCGGCTACGTCAAGGCCTGCAAGATAATCGACTGGATGGAAAACATGAACTACATAACGCAGTCCGAGGGGGCAAAGCCCAGAAAGGTGCTCCTCTCCCTCGACGAATTCACGCGCATTTACGGTGAAGTAGATGACTGATCTCACCGCAAAAAAATACGGCGTAATCTCGCTCGGGTGCGATAAGAACAGGGTGGACAGCGAAAAACTGCTCGCTCTCATCCGCAATGCGGGGTGCGAGATATGCAGCGATATTAACGAGGCCCAAGTAATTGTGGTCAACACCTGCGCCTTTTTGAACAGCGCCCGCAAGGAGGCCGTTGAAACGGTAATAGACTGCGCTTCGTATAGGGGCGCCAACCTCGAAAAGCTCGTAGTTACGGGCTGTCTGCCCCAGAAGTTCATAGGCGAGGTCTTTCCCGCGCTCACCGAGGCGGACGTCTTTTTGGGCGTAAACGACTACGATCTGTTCTTTACGGCTCTCCAAAGGGCGTACGACGGCGAGAGGGTCAACTGCGTGGGCGAGGGCTGCGGCCTCGCCGACAGGGCGCGTGTCGTTACAACTCCCGAGCACTACGCCTACCTCAAGATTGCCGACGGGTGCAACAACTTCTGCACCTACTGCCTCATACCCAAGATACGCGGCCGCTACCGCAGCTATCCTTTGGAGGAGCTCGTGCGCGAGGCCGAGGGGCTCGGCGACATCTCCGAACTCATCCTCGTCGCGCAGGACGTTACGAGGTACGGCGAGGACGGCGGACAGAGACGGCTTGCAGAGCTCATCCGCGCGCTCACCGCGCTCGACAACATAGGCTCGGTGAGGCTGCTCTACTGCTATCCCGAGGCCATCGACGACGCGCTCGTCGAGCAGCTTAAAACCAATTCGAAACTCATAAAGTACATAGACATCCCCCTGCAGCACAGCGAGGACAGGGTGTTAAAGCTTATGAACCGCAGGGGCACGAGGGAGAGCTATCTCGCCCTCATAAAAAGGCTAAAAGAGGAGGTGCCCGGCATAGCCGTGCGCTCCACGTTCATCTGCGGCTTTCCCACCGAAACGGAGGAGGAGAGCGAGGCTCTCGCCTCCTTCCTTAAGGAGGCCGAACTCGTCAACTGCGGCTTCTTCGCCTACTCGCGCGAGCCCGACACAGCCGCCTACAGGCTCAAGGGCCAGATACTTCAGCGCGAGAAGAACAGGCGCGTCCGTGCAATGTACGGCGTGCAGAAGGCTCTGTCCCGCCGCTTTTTGCGGGGCTTTGTGGGCAAAAAGCTCAAGGTGCTCTGCGACGGCGTCGACTACGAGGCGGGCTGTTTCGTGGGAAGGGCATATTTTCAGGCGCCCGATATCGACGGCAAGGTCTACTTCAACTGCCCTTCCGCCGTGCAGGGGCTTTATTACGACGTTTTGATAACTTCTTCCTCCGACTACGACCTGTTCGGCAGAACGGAGGACTATTGTACGGAGAACGACGATGACTGACGATAAAAATATCGACAAGAACAGCCGCGCATACAAGATAGCGGCGGGCAAGGGCGTTATGAACCTGCCCAACAAGCTGACCATTGCGCGCATGGTGATGATACCGCTGTTCATTCTCTTTTTCTATCTGTATTTCCCGGGGCATTACTTTGTGGCGCTGGCCGTATTCGTTATCGCCTCGCTGACCGACGCGCTCGACGGCAGGATAGCCAGAAAGTACGCTCTCGTCACCAACCTCGGCAAATTTCTCGACCCCATTGCCGATAAGGTGCTCGTCTCCTCCGCGCTCATAGTGCTGCTTACTGTGGACAGCTTTTTCACCGCCTTTCTCGGCGGCTGGGCGCTTGTGGCGGGAGGGTGCTGCGTGGCGCTCATCTTTGCGCGCGAGCTCATAGTCAGCGGATTCCGCATGGTCGCCGCCGACGCGGGCATAGTTATCGCCGCCGATAAAATAGGCAAATTCAAGACGCTCGCGCAGGACGCGTCTGTCGCCGTTCTTCTGGCCTTCGGCGGAATTTACGAGCTCTTGCCCGAGGCGGTCGCCTCGCAGGTCGTCAACTATATCGGTCTCGCCCTCCTTGCGGCGGCGGCCGTGCTCACCGTCATTTCGGGCATAAATTATATCGTCAGGAATATTCAGGTGCTCAAAGTTTAAATGACTAATTATTTAGTTGTCATCCGAAATAAAAAACTAAATATCGACATGTCGGGGCTCTCCGCCTTTTTAAGGGTGTTCGCCTCGGCATGTGTACACTTCGACAAGATAAGCTTTGTCGGTTTCGACAGTTCAAAGACCATTTCCGAAGCCTTGGCGGACTGTAAAAACTGCAGCGAAAACGCCGTCGTGCTCTGCTGCGCAGAGCAGAAGGACACCATAGCCGGATATCTCGAAAGGCTGTATTCGGTGACCTTCGACGGCAGATCGTATTTAAATTGCGGCGGACAGACCGTCTTTCTCGGCCTCGAAAACGAGGGCGCCGACTTCGCCTCGGCGTGCGTTTCGGCGATCAATAAAAAGTGCGGCGTATGCTACGATAAGTTCTATATCAAGTGCGTTTCGGCCCCTGCGGAGCTCATCCGCTCGGCTATAGCCAAGGCGGGCGCCGACTGCGGCGACATTTGTCTTGCCGTCTACGACGACTTCGGCGATCAGACCATTGAGGCGTCCTATTCGTCCAATACACCCAAAATGGTCGCCGACCGCGTGAGGAGGGTGCTCGTCGCCGCTCTCGACGACTATATCTACGCCCTTGAAGACATCTCTCTCGAGCGCAGGCTCTACGACCTTCTCAGGCTGAGGCGCATGACCATTTCGGTTGCGGAATCGTTTACGGGCGGGGGCATAGCCTCCCGTCTGGTGTCCGTGCCGGGCGTGTCGGAGGTCTACTACGAGGGCCTCAACACTTACGCCAACGGCTCGAAGATGTCCCGCCTCGGCGTCGACGAAATGACTTTGAAAAGTTACGGGGCCGTATCCGACAGAACGGCGCTGGAGATGGCCGAGGGCCTGCTCGCCACGGGCAAGTGTCAGCTGGCCGTAGCCACCACGGGCATAGCGGGGCCCAAGTCGGACAATACCGCAAAACCCGTCGGGCTCGCCTACATAGCGGCGGGCACGCGCGACAATTTAAAGGTATATAAGTTCAATTACGGCGGCGACAGGGAGCGCATAACTCGCACGGCGATAAACGACGCCCTCTTTCTCGCCTACAGGGCTTTAAAATAAAAAAATAAAACGCGGAGTTTTTAATATAATGAACGAAGAAAAACTTAAGGCACTCAATTCAACTATCGCAATGATAGAAAAGCAGTTCGGCAAGGGAGCTATAATGAAGCTCGGCGACGTCAATGTCAATTCGGAGATAGACGTCATCCCCACGGGCTGCCTTTCGCTCGACCTCGCCCTCGGAGTGGGCGGCGTGCCCAGAGGCAGGATAATGGAGATCTACGGCCCCGAATCGTCGGGCAAGACTACCGTAGCCCTGCACATAATCGCCGAGGCCCAGAAGGCGGGAGGCATTGCCGCATTTATCGACGCCGAGCACGCCCTCGACGCTGCCTATGCGCAGGCGCTGGGCGTCAATATCGAAAATCTTTACGTCTCCCAGCCCGATACGGGCGAACAGGCGCTCGACATCTGCGAGTCGCTCGTCCGCTCGAGCGCCGTCGACGTCATTATAATCGACTCTGTCGCAGCTTTAACGCCCAAGGCAGAGATAGAGGGGGACATGGGCGACGCGCATGTGGGCGCTCTGCCCAGGCTCATGTCGCAGGCGTTAAGAAAGCTCACGGCCATAACCAACCGTTCCAAGACGTGCGTAATATTCATCAACCAGCTGCGCGAAAAGGTGGGCGTTATGTTCGGCAATCCCGAAACCACCCCCGGCGGCAAGGCGCTTAAATATTTCGCCACCATCCGCCTCGATATCCGCAAGGCCGACGCGCTCAAGAACGAGGGCGAAATAATCGGCAACAGGGCCAAGGCCAAAGTCGTCAAAAACAAGGTTGCGCCCCCCTTCAAGGTGGCCGAGTTCGACATTATCTACGGCCACGGCATTTCGCAGGAGGGCTGCCTTATCGACCTCGGCGTAGAGTACGGCATACTTTCAAAGAGCGGCGCATGGTACAGCTATAACGACACCAGAGTGGCCAACGGCCGCGAGAAGATGAGGGAATACTTAAAGGATAACCCCGAGGTCATGGCAGAGATTGACAGCCGCATCAGGCAGGCTCATAAAGAGGCCATGTCCAAGAAGAAGGACGACTGATGTTCGGTTTTATAAAGGTCTGCGCCGTCACACCGCGCATAAAAGTGGCGGACGTGCAGTTCAACAAAGCTCAGATAATAGAGTGTATCGAGAGGGCGGAGGGGGCGCAGCTTGTCGTCTTTCCCGAACTGTCGCTGAGCGGCTATACCTGCGGCGACCTCTTCAATCAGTCTGCCCTCATTTCGGGCGTTGAGGAGGCTCTTTCCGATATCTGCGCCGCCACGAAAAACTGCGGCGCGCTCGTATTTGTCGGTGCGCCCATAGTCTATGCACAGCGCCTTTTCAACTGCGCGGTGGCAATCAGCAAGGGCAGAATACTCGGTGTCGTGCCCAAGTCGTACATTCCCGACTACGGCGAATTTTACGAGCGCAGGCACTTCTCCTCCGGCCTTGGCATCGCAGACGAGATAACTTTATGCGGCAGCACGGTGCCCTTCGGCACGGACATTGTGTTCAGAGCCGAAAATATCCCCGATTTTTCGGTCGCCGCCGAGATCTGCGAAGATCTGTGGGTACCCTCCAATCCCTCCGTGCGACACGCCGCGGCGGGGGCGAATATCATAGTCAACCTCTCCTGCAGCGACGAGATCGTGGGCAAGGCCGAGTACCGCCGCGAGCTTGTGCGGATGCAGTCGGCAAAGCTCGTCTGCGGGTATGTCTACTGCGACGCGGGCGACGGCGAGAGCACTACCGATATGGCTTTTGCTGGCCACAATCTCATCTGCGAAAACGGCAGCCTGCTCTCCGAGAGCAAGCTGTTTGAAAACGGCGCCGTCTGCGCCGATATCGACGTTGAGATGCTCGCCTCGGAGAGGCGGAGAATGTCGGCGGCCTACTTTGCGGGCGAAAAAGCGGGGGACTACCGCGTGGTCGGCTTCACGGCCTGCGAGGGCGGCGAACTTACCCGCGAATTTTCTCCCACGCCCTTTGTGCCCCGTTCGGATGAAAAGCTAAAGGAGCGCACCGAACTCATCCTGTCCATTCAGGCGGCAGGGCTCAAAAAGCGCATGGAGCACACGGGCGCAAAAACGGCGGTTATAGGCGTTTCGGGCGGGCTCGATTCGGCGCTCGCGCTGCTCGTCACCCGCCGCGTGTTCGACGCCATGAAGAGGCCCGCGGCCGATATCATTGCCGTCACCATGCCCGGGTTCGGCACTACGGGAAAGACGTACAACAACTCCGTAAAACTAATAAACTGCCTCGGCGCCACCTTTAAGAGCGTTGACATAACGGGCAGCGTTTTAAAACACTTCGAAGATATCGGACACGACAGGCAAATTCTCGACGTCACTTACGAGAACGCCCAGGCCCGCACGCGCACGCTCATTTTAATGGATATCGCCAACAAGACGGGCGGGCTCGTAATAGGAACGGGCGATCTCAGCGAACTCGCGCTCGGCTGGGCGACGTATAACGGCGACCACATGTCGATGTACGGCGTAAATTGTTCGGTGCCCAAAACGCTCGTAAGGCACCTTGTCGCCTACGAAGCCGCCAACCTCGGCGGCGAGACGGAGGAGGTGCTGCGCGACATATTGGCCACCGAGATAAGCCCCGAGCTTCTCCCGCCCGACAAGAGCGGCAATATCGCCCAAAAGACGGAGGATATCGTCGGCCCCTACATTCTGCACGACTTCTTTTTGTACTATTCCGTGCGGCGCGGCTTCAGCCCCGAAAAGGTGAGGTATATCGCGCGCAGGACTTTTAAGGACAAGTTCGACGAAGCCACCATTGATAAGTGGCTCAAAAACTTTTACCGCCGCTTCTTTGCGCAACAGTTCAAGCGCTCGTGCGTGCCCGACGGAGTAAAGGTGGGTTCGGTTTCGCTGTCGCCGCGCGGCGATTGGCGCATGCCGTCCGACGCCTCGGCGGCGCTCTGGCTGTCGGCACTCGACGACTGATAAATATTTTAATTTTACTTCTTCCGCCCGCCGCTTTTTTAAAAGCGGCGGGCGGAAAATTTTGTTTTGCATATCGCTTGCATTGCTAAATGAGCGCGGCAATAGTTATAAAAAAATAAATTTAAAAATTTTTTCGCCATTCTCAATTACTGATACACCCATCTGGTATAATGTATTCAACAAATATTAAAGTAGTATCAACATGAAAAGAAAATTAGCTGTATTTTTCCTTTCGGCGGCCATAGCCTGCTGCGGCGCGGCCATCATCTCGTCCTGCGGCCAGCCTTCGGACGACGCCTCAAATTCGGGCTGGAGCGTGCAGACGGCCTACGCTCAGGCTGTCGATCTCGGCTTTGAGGGCACATTGGAAGAGTTTCTGGCACTCATCGAAGGCGAGGAAGGCGCCGACGGCCGGGACGGTGTGGGAATAGAGTCTGCCACAATAAACGATAAGGGTGAACTCGTCCTCACTTACACAGACGGCAACACGGTCAATCTCGGCAAGGTGACGGGTACGGACGGCCAAGACGGACAGAACGGAACGGACGGAACTGACGGCGAGGACGGAAAGGACGGCGTGGGAATAAAGTCTGCGACTATAAACGATAAGGGCGAACTCGTACTCATTTACACAGACGGCAACACGGTCAATCTCGGCAAGGTGACGGGCTCGGACGGTCAGAACGGTGCTGACGGCGAGGACGGAAAGGATGGCCTCAACGGCGCCGACGGCGTCGGCATAAGCAAAATATATATAGAGGAGGGGCACCTGTTCATACAGCTGACCGATAAAAATGTTGTAGACTGCGGCGCGCTTCCCTCGGGCGTGCCCTGCGTTCACTCCTACGGCGAGTGGGTCACCGAGCAGCAGCCGACGTGTATGTCCATAGGAGCCGCACCCCGAGCAATAGAACGAATGGCCGCCGTCCACCGCCGTAAATACAGTCTGAGCGCCATAGCTGTGACCGACGGGCTCAAGAAAGTCGTATTGAGTATCGCCGCAGAACTGACATACGCGCGTGCGGTAGCCTATGTAATGCAGCCTCACTTGCCCGATAAAGAGGGCAACTGCGCGTGCGACTACGGCCTTGAATACGCGCTTGCCGAGGACGGCCTTTCGTACATTGTCACCGATATCATTAACTTCAGCGGCACTACGTTGGAGATCCCCGCCATGCACAACGGCCTGCCCGTGTCCGACATGCAGGCCGGTTTATACGAGAATATCAAGTCCATAATCGTCCCCGAAACCTTAAAAGCCATTTCCGGTAATACGCAAAGCATACAAAAGGTCTATATTTCCGACCTTTCCGCATGGATAGGGGTGGATAAAAGCTTTGATTTAAGTTTTTCAGATATTCAACTATACCTTAACGATCATCTTATCGTCGATTACATTATTCCGGAAGGAACTACAAGAATAGGAGCATATTCATATTCAGATTATTTATCCCTTGAGTCCATAACCATTCCTGCAAGTGTCACGGAAATAGGCGAATGGGCATTTCAAGATTGTACTTCATTGAAAGTAGTTAAGTTTGAAGAAGGTAGCCGGCTTAAAACTATCGGTGTGCAAGCATTTAAATCGTGTGCAATCACAGAGGTGACCATCCCTGCAAGTGTTGTTACAATCGAAAATGCTGCTTTTCAGAGTTGTAATTTGCTTGAAAGTGTCAATTTTGAAGAAAACAGTCAACTGCAAATTTTCTCCGGATTTAAGTCTTGCGATAATCTTAAAAAGCTTGTTGTACCTGACGGGGTAACAAGAATTACGAATATTAGCGGTAACAAATCGTTAGCTGAAATAACAATACCTCAAAGTGTAATACAAATTGGTGGTATGTCAGGAAACACTTCTTTAAAGGAGATATTCATACCAAAAAATGTTGAGTTGATCAGTGGAGTCGCAGCATTTGGAGGATGTACGTCACTTGAAACAGTAACATTTGAGGAAGGCAGTAAGCTTCAATCGATAGGTGAAAGGGCTTTTAGTGGCTGCACAGCTTTAACTTCGATAACAATACCTGCAAATGTTACCGAACTGGTTTCAAGAAGTTTTGAAAATTGTTCCTCGCTTGAAAATGTCATATTTGAGAAAGGGATTGAGTTTCAATCAATAGGTGAATGGGCTTTTAGTGGCTGCACAGCTTTAACTTCGATAATCATACCTGCAAATGTGACCGAATTGGGTTCAAGTGTTTTTGAAGGTTGTATATCGCTTAAATCTGTTGAGTTTGAGGAAGGAAATGAACTGAAGTCGATACCTTCAAGAGCCTTTTATGGGTGTAGTGCTCTTTTGCAAATTGCCATTCCTGCAAACGTAACTGAAATTTGTGAGTACTCTTTTACGGATTGCGCAGCGCTAACTTCAATATTTATTCCCCAAGGGGTTGACTCTATAGGCAACGGGGCGTTTGCCGAATGTGCATCTTTACCTTATATTATAATACCGACAAGTGTAAAAACAATAGGTATGTACGCTTTTAATACATATAACCATAATGGTGGAACAATAAGTATCTATTACAATGGAACAAGCGGGGAATGGAGCAAAATACAAAAAGGTGAGTATTCATGTGGTGTAGTATATTTCTACTCTGCGACTCAGCCTGTAGATACGGGATATTTCTGGCACTATGCCGAGGACGGAGTAACTCCGTTGGTGTGGTGACGGTCGTGCGATCACATGCAGTACAATTTATGTGCTTTGCTTAAAAAAAAGATGAATATAAGTTGAGGTATTTTCACAAATAAATTGACTTTTTTGCCCCCATAGTATATAATAAATAACGGATATATAAGTTGCTTTTCCCAAAAAGGATTATATATTTAAATAACTATATCAGGAGGCTTAAATGCACATTTTCAACTTAAGCAGCCTGTTTCTTGCAGCCTCGGAGGTAAATATCGGCGTGTGGATAGCGATAATAATAGTCGCACTCATAGCCGGTGCTGCCGCCGGAGGGTTTGTCGGTCTGCACTTATATAAAAAGTCGACCGATAAAAAGTTGGGTACCGTTGAGGAGCGCGCCAAGAAAATGGTTGACGACGCCGCCTCGGAATGTAAGGCTCTCAAGAGGGAGGCCATACTCGAAGCTAAGGAACAGGACACCAAACTTCGCGCCGAATTCGAAAAGGAATCGCGCGAGAAGAAGAACGAGCTCAACAAGCTCGAACAGAGACTGCAGTCGAAGGAGGACACGCTCGACAAGCGCGAGGACTCGCTCTCCAAGCGCAGCGACGAACTCGACAGGCAGAAAAAGGATCTGCAGAACAAGGAACAGGAGATAAAGCGCACTCAGGAAAAGATCAACCACCAGCACGATCTGATGGTGGCCGAACTTGAAAAGGTGGCTCAGCTCACCCGCGACGAGGCAAAACAGCTCCTCACCGAGGAGATACTCGAAGAGACCCGCCGCGACGTTGCCATTCAGGTGCGCAATATCGAACAGACGGCCAAGGACGAGGCCAACAACGAGGCAAAAAAGATAATTGCTCTCGCCATTCAGCGGTGCGCGAGCGATCAGGCGTCCGAGATCACCGTCTCCGTCGTGCCCCTTCCCGGCGACGACATGAAGGCGAGGATAATAGGCCGCGAGGGCAGAAATATCCGCGCTCTCGAAAACGCCACGGGTATCGAACTTATCGTGGACGACACGCCCGAAGTCGTTATAGTTTCCGGCTTCGACCCCGTCAGAAGGGAGGTGGCAAGGCTTACCCTTGAAAGGCTTATAGCCGACGGCCGTATCCACCCCGCAAGGATAGAGGAGACGGTTGAAAAGGTCAGAAAGGAACTCGACCAGGAGATAAAGGCCGCAGGCGAGAGCGCCATGTTCGAAGTTGGCATCTTCGGCCTTCACCCCGAGCTAATCAAGCTCATCGGCAGGCTCAAGTACAGGACGAGCTATGGCCAGAACGTATATAAGCACTCCATCGAGGTCGCCCAGCTTGCAGGGCTCATGGCCTCCGAGCTGGGGCTCGACATCAACCTTGCAAAGCGCGCGGGACTGCTGCACGATATCGGCAAGGCCGTCGATCACGAGCAGGAGGGCACTCACGTTCAGCTTGGCGCCGACCTTGCCAAGAAGTACAAGGAGAACGCCAACGTCGTCAACGCCATTGCCGCTCACCACGGCGACTGCGAGCCCAAGACGGTCGAGGCCGTTCTCGTCGCTGCGGCGGACGCCGTTTCGGGCGCTCGTCCCGGGGCGAGAAGGGAGACGGGCACCAACTATGTCAAGCGCCTTGAAAAGCTTGAGTCCATTGCCTCGGGCTTCAACGGCGTAGACAAGAGCTATGCCATTCAGGCGGGACGCGAAGTGCGCGTCATAGTCAAACCCGAACAGATAGACGACGCTCAGGCCATGTTCCTTGCAAAGGATATTGCAAAGAAGATAGAGGCCGAGCTCGAATATCCCGGGCAGATAAAGGTCAACGTCATCCGCGAATCGCGCGCCGTTGAATATGCTAAATAAAAAATAATTGTTGTGCGGCCGCCGTCCCGAAAGGACGGCGGCCGTAAAATTTATCTGCGTTATAGCAAAAGAGCGCCGCGCGCCTTCAGGCGCGCGGCGCGTAAGTATCAAAACGCCCCTCATTGTTGAGGGGCGCTTAAAAATTTATTTGCTGATAAAATAGTAGCTCAGTCCGAATATGGTTATATTGAGCGCCGTAATGGCGGGGATGATGAGCTTGACGGCTACGTCGATCGGCGACGCGAAGTTTATCTTTAAAAGGAAGCTTACAAGCGTAACTATGAGTATGCTTATAATCGTCAGCACAACGCACAGCGATATGTAGCTGTGAGTGGCGGGGCGGACGCTTCCGCGGCCATAGCCGCCGATATACAGACCGCCGAATACTGCGAGCACGGCCGCCGCAAGAATGACGAAGGTCACGGGGTACATAACGTCTACGCCGAGCGTTTTGCGCAGCGCCATGCATACGGCAAACTCAATAAGGAGCACAATGGCGACAATTACAGAACTTGCAAACAGCGCGTTACCCTTATTGAACGTGGTAGAGCGGGCGCTCCTCGGCCTCGACGAAGGCACGGAGGTGTTTACCTTCAAGCCGTCGTCCTTGGCCTTGTCGTAAACGGGGTCGGAGGGCGCGTAGGAGGGGTATGCTCTCGCCGTCGGCTGCGCGTAGTTGACGTTCTCTGTCGCGGCGGTCTGCACGTTTTCCTGTGCGGGAGGGGCGGGGTATTCGCCTTCGGCCTCGTCGGGCATCCGTCTGCCCTTCTGCGCCTTGCCGTAAATGTTGGCGACAAGCTTTTTGTAGTCGCGCTCGGTCTCGGGCCTGTTGGTGTAGATGAGCTTTTGCGTGTCTATGTCCTCGTAGGAGGGCACGGTGCCGCGCTCTCTCTTGGGCGGCTCGGTGAGTTTTACATAATTTTCGTGAGCAATGCGGCGCTGTTCCTCGAGCTTGGCCCGCTTCTCCTCGTCCTCATCGCTTTTGCGTTTTGCGGCCTCCTCGGAAAAAAGGCGGCTGCGCGTAAGTTCGCGCATGCGCTCCTGTTCGCTTTGCTCGGCGTTGACCGTCTGCGCGGCCGACTGTTCCGCAAATGCGTTGACCGGTTGAGCCTGTCCGTAGGCGGGGTACTGTCCGAAATAGGGCGGGACCTGTCCCGCCGCAGGGTCGGCGTACTGCATGTCCCGAGGGGGCGCTGCGTACGGCTGAACGGGGGGATATGCCGCGTTTTGTGCGGGCTGCTGCGCGTATTGGGGTGCAAACTGTTGTGCGGGCACGCCCTGAATATATTGCTCGCCGAAAACTGCAGTCGGTTGCTGTGCATAGGGCGCCTGCTGCATGTAGACGGGCTGTTGTGCGTAACCTGCGGGCGGCTGGGCGTAGCCGTTTGCCTGCACATCCTGAACATTCTGTTCGGCAAATTGAGGAGCTTGCTGTTGTCCGTCCGTGGGATAGACGGGCGTGCCGTCGGTCGTTCCCGTCGCTGCGGTCGAGGCCTCGGGGGAGGGAGTGGGTGCAGCTGCAGCTGCCGTTTGGCCCGCCGCATCGTTCGCTGCGGGTTGGCTCTTCTGCGCTTCTGTCGCCGTCGCCTGACCGCTCTGTTCGTCCTTAACGGCATTGCCTGCGCTGTTTTCCGTGGCGGCTCCGCCGTCCTTTTTTTGCTCTGCCGCGCCTTCGGCATTCTTGTCCTTTTCTTCGGCCTCTTTGGTTTCATCCTTTTGGCCGACGAACAGGTCTGCCGTGGTGAAGCGTGTGTACTCGTCGCGGACGGGCAGATTTTTCATCTCGTCGTATCTGCGCGCGTATTCGCTTCTCTCGTCCGTCTTTTCCACGGCGGGCTGTTCTCTTTTGGAAGGCTTTTCCTCTATGTCGTCCTCGTCGCCTTCGCCGCGTTCGCCCTTGCCGCCCGTGTAGACCCTCGTCACCGACTTTTTAAGAAGGTGGAAGTCGACGGGAGTGGGGGCGGGCTGCGTGAAGTCGAAGGAGCGGTCGGAGATGAGGCTGTCGATTATAGTCCTCGAATATTCCCACTCGGCCTGATTCTGCTTGGCGTAACTTCTGCCGAGCTCCGTCAGCGTGAAGTATTTTCTCCTGCCGCCCTCGGAAACTTCATTTGTCTTCCAGTAGGCCTTTATGTACCCCTGGTTTTCAAGGCGCTTTAAAGCACTGTAAAGGGTGGGCTGTTTCATTTCGTACTGCCCGCGCGTCTTTTCGTCTATATCGTTGATTATCTCGTAGCCATACTTGTCCCGCTCGTCGAGAGTGCGCAAAATAATGGTGTTTATGTGTCCGCGGATAAGGTCGGCGCTGATGGGTTTTGCGCCCTCCTTGGGCTCGGCCACCACTTCGCCTTCGTCGGCTGTCTCTTCGGCAGAGGTTTCGTCCTCTGCGGAAAAATCTTCGGCCTCGGCCTCTTCGTTGCGGAGTTCTCTGTTGTCATCCATGGCCTTTTCCTCCATATTATGTACATATTATATCACATAATACATTATATGTCAATCTTATCGCCGATTAAAAGGTACTATGTCACACATAAAATAATATAATTTTGTCAAAATGATTTACTTATTTTGTGCGTTGTGATAAGATAGAGGGGAATAGAAATGTTTTAAGGAATGGCTTATGTATCTTCACTCTACCGACTATCATTTCCGCTATGCCGACGCCGACTTTCAGGATGTCGTCCGTCCGGCGTCCCTTCTGGCCGTGATGCAGGAGTCGGCCTGTCACTCGGCCGACGAGCTCGGCTTCGGCTATAACGATCTTCAGCCCAAAAATATCGGCTTCATACTCTCTAATTGGTATGTCGAGCTCTCCCGTTCAGTAAAGTATAACGACGTTCTCACCGTCCGCACATGGCCGGTCAAGCCCAAGCACCTCATCGTTTTCAGGGATTTCGAGCTGTACATGGGGGATGAAAAGGTGGGAGTGGGAACTTCGCGCTGGTGTCTTGTAGACCTCGCCACATTTACCATGCTCCCCTCGAGCGCTGTTTTCGGCGACAAGGACGTAACTTACAACGACTTCCGTTCCACGCCCTTCAACAGCTGGAAGATCCCCCGTGCGGAGGGCGGCGAGGCTACCTATAAAAAGATAGTTTCCTACTCCGACTGCGACCACTATCACCACGCCAACAACACCAAGTACGCCGACCTGCTCATGGACGCTTTCTCGCTCGAAGAGCTTAAGGGCAAGTGGGTCAAGTCCTTCCGCATCTCCTATATCAAGCAGTGCAAATGCGGAGAAAAGCTGTCCTTTTGCCGCCTGAAGCTGGACGACGGCAGCTATGTCATAGAGTGTGACGCCGACGATGAAGTCAGGGCGCAGATGCATGTCGTATTCGGCGACCTTTGACGGTATAACCTATACCGTCGTCTTTTCGCGGCGCTCGTCTATAGGCGTCAGCCTGTCCCCGACGAACCAAGTCGTCGTCCGCGCGCCTTCGGGCATACCGCGAGCAAAGATAGAACTTTTCCTCGCAGACAAGAGGGAGTGGCTGCGCCGTCACATGGCCGCAAATTCTGCGGCTGCCGACATGCTCGGCGAGGTGCTCTCCTATAAAAAGATACTTATAGGCGGCAGCCCGTTCGGCCTTGTTTTCGACGGCGGCGACGCCTTCGACGGCACGGCCGTGCACGCCTCCGATATGCGCGCCTTAAAGAAGCTGTATATAGAAAACTTCGGCCCTTCTTTTATTAAGAGGGTGCGCGCGTTCTCGGCCGCATGCGGGCTGAGTGCGGAGTCGCTGTCCTTTAAAAGTTACAGGCGTCTCTGGGGTTGCTGCGACGGGCGTAACAATATTACTTTCAACTATAAGCTGCTCATGCTCCCTAAGGTGCTGCAGGACTATGTTGCCGCTCATGAGCTCTGCCACACGGTCTTTCACGACCATTCGCCGTCCTTCCACAGATTATTGAAGAGCGTATTTCCACAAAGTTCGGAGTGCGCAAAGCAGCTCAAATCCTATGCGGCCGTGGCAAGACTGTACTGAAGTTGTTTATCTTTGGGCGGGCGCCGCAAAAGTGTTGAAGGGCGAGGTATAAAAATTCAAATATTTATGAATATTTAAATATTTATAAATTATAGGTTTTTTCGGTGAAAAATTATTCATGAATTGTCTGCAAAAGTTGTGTTTTTGCTTGCAATTCGCTTGACTTAGGCAATATATATATTGTATAATTGTTCAGGTTTTGGGGCCGAACGGCCGCGGCTCGGGCAAAATGCCTTTGCCGCCGCCTGAGGCTAATAATTTTCAGACGGATAAAAGAAATGGAAAAGAAGATCAAAAAAGTTGTACTTGCCTATTCGGGCGGACTCGACACATCCATCATCATCCCCTGGCTCAAAGAGCATTACGACAACTGCGAGGTGATCGCGGTGTCCGGCGACGTCGGTCAGACCACCGAGCTTGAAGGGCTGGAGGAAAAGGCCCTCAAGACGGGCGCTTCCAAGCTCTATGTAGAGGATCTCAAAAAAGATTTTATCGAAGATTACATCTATCCCACCATGAAGGCGGGCGCCGTGTACGAGAACAAATACCTTCTCGGCACGTCCTTCGCCCGTCCCATAATCGCCAAGAGGATAGTGGAGATAGCCAAAAAGGAGGGCGCCGACGCCATCTGCCACGGCTGCACGGGCAAGGGCAACGATCAGGTGCGCTTCGAACTCGCCATAAAGGCCTTTGCGCCCGAGATGACCATAATAGCCCCCTGGAGGATATGGGAGCTCAAGAGCCGCGACGAGGAGATAGACTACGCCGAGGCCCACAACATTCCCCTTAAGATAAACAGGGAGACCAACTACTCCAAGGACAAGAACCTCTGGCATCTCTCCCACGAGGGCCTCGATCTCGAAGATCCCGCCAACGAGCCCGACTACGACAGGATATGCGAGCTGGGCGTGTCGCCCTGGAAGGCTCCCGATAAGCCCGAATATATCACCATTCACTTTGAAAAGGGTGTGCCCACGGCTATCGACGGCAAAGAAATGGACAGCGTTTCGCTCATCGAAAAGCTCAACGAGGTCGGCGGCCGCAACGGCGTAGGGCTTGTAGACATGGTAGAAAACAGGCTGGTCGGCATGAAGTCGCGCGGCGTGTACGAGACGCCCGGCGGCACCATTCTGTACACCGCCCACGAACTGCTCGAGTCCATCTGCCTCGACAAGCAGACAATGCATTTCAAACAGCACGTCGCCATCAAGTACGGCGAGATGGTCTACGACGGTCTGTGGTTCACTCCCTTGAGGGAGGCTCTCGACGCTTTCGTCGACAAGACGCAGGAAAACGTCACGGGCGACGTAAAACTTCGCATCTACAAGGGCAACGTAATGAACGCGGGCATCACCTCGCCCAACTCGCTCTACAGCGAGGATATAGCCACCTTCGGCGAGGACGACTGCTATAATCAGATGGATTCTCAGGGCTTTATCAACCTCTTCGGGCTGCCCATAAAGGTAAAGGCGCTGCTCGACAGTAAAAAAATAAAGTGATGCACAGCGTTTTTATAGACGGCAAAGAGGGTACGACGGGCCTGCAGATATACGACAGGCTTGCCGCCCGCAAGGATATTCAGATTATCACTCTGCCCGAGGAACTGAGGAAGGATGCCTCGGCGCGGGCGGAGTGCCTCAACAGCGCCGACATAAGCTTTCTTTGTCTGCCCGACGGGGCGGCGAAGGAGGCCGTCGCGATGGTGACTTCGCCCTCGGCGCGCATAATCGACGCCTCTACGGCTCACCGCACTCACCCCGATTGGGTCTACGGCCTGCCCGAGATAGACTGCGGCCGCAGGGAGGAGATAGCCTCCTCAAAGCGCGTAGCAAATCCCGGATGCTATGCCACGGGCTTTATAACTTTGGTGGCTCCCTTGGTTAAGGGAGGCATTGCTTCGGCCGACCATCCCTTTGTCTGCCATGCGCTCAGCGGTTATTCGGGGGCGGGCAAGAAGGGTATAGCTCAGTACGAGAGCTCGCCCCGCCCCGAGGAATTTTCCTCTCCCCGTCATTATGCCCTCGGGCTCTGCCATAAACACATTCCCGAGATGATGAGGGAGTGCGGCCTGAGTTTTGCTCCCGTATTTTCTCCCGTCATCTGCGACTACTATGCGGGGATGTGCGTTGCGGTGCCCCTTCACAGGCGGACGCTGAACAAAAATTACTCTACAAAGGACATTTTTAGTTACTTTAAAGAGTACTATGTCGGACAGAGTTATATAAAAGTAGTCGATACGGACGACATTCCCGCCTTTCTGCCCTCCAATAAAGTGGTAGGCACAAACAGGCTGGAGATATATGTTTGCGGCAACGACGAGCAGACCGTGCTTTTCAGCGTGTTCGACAACCTCGGCAAGGGCGCTTCGGGCGCGGCGGTGCAGAATATGAACATAATGCTCGGCCTCGACGAAACGTGCGGGCTCGAGTGAACGGCTTTCGCGTCCTTTTCAAGCGGTTTATTTAATAAGTTTTTTACGCTATTTGATTTCTGATATGAAGATAGAAGAGATAGGCGGAGGGGTGTGCGCGCCCAAGGGCTTTAAGGCCAACGGCGTGCATTGCGGTATCCGCAGGAACAAGGTAAAGAAGGATTTTGCCCTGATAGTCAGCGAAGTCAGGGCGAGCGCCGCGGGCGTCTACACGAGCAATCTCGTCAAGGGCGCGCCCGTCGTCGTCACCAAGCGTCACCTTTCGGACGGCTACGCTCAGGCCGTTATAGTCAACAGCGGCAACGCCAACACCTGTAATTCAAACGGCATAGAGATAGCCGAAGATATGTGCGCCCTCGTTGAGCGCGCGGGCGGCATAAGGGCGGAGGACGTCATTGTCGGCTCTACGGGCGTCATAGGTCAGAAGCTCGACATTTCGCCCATGCGCGACCACATGGATGAACTGTGGAGCGGGCTCGGCGACAACAGCACGGCGGCGGCCGAGGCCATAATGACGACGGATACCGTCAGCAAACAGGTGGCGGTGGAGTTCATCCTCGGCGGCAAAAAGTGCAGGATAGGCGGCATAGCCAAAGGGGTGGGCATGGTCTGCCCCAACATGGCGACCAACCTCATCTTTCTTACATCCGACGTCGCAATTTCTCCCGCCATGCTGCAGAGGGCGCTTTCGGAGGACGTTAAGAGTTCTTTCAACATGGTTTCTGTCGACGGCGACCAGTCGACCAACGATACTTGCTGCATCATGGCCAACGGGCTTGCCGGCAACGAGGCCGTGGAGAGCGCGGGCGCCGATTATAAAAGGTTTGCAAAGGCTCTCAATTACTGCACGGTAAAGCTTTCGAAGATGCTCGCCAAGGACGGCGAGGGCGCAACCAAACTCATAGAGTGCAAAGTAACGGGCGCCAAGAGTTTAAAAGTCGCGCGCACGGTGTGCAAAAGCGTTATTAAATCGTCGCTCGTAAAGGCGGCAATGTTCGGTGCCGACGCCAACTGGGGCAGAGTGCTCTGCGCCATAGGCTATTCGGGGGCCGACGTCGATATATATAAAATAGACGTGTCTTTCGTCTCTCGCGCGGGCAGCGTGGAGGTCTGCAGGGACGGCTACGGAGTGGACTTCTCGGAGGAACTTGCCAAAAAGGTGCTCTCCGAGGACGAAATAACCATTGCCGTCGGCCTCAACAGCGGCGCATACTCGGCGGCAGCGTGGGGATGCGACCTCACATACGACTACGTTAAAATAAACGGCGATTACAGAACTTAAAAATTTCTGTATCAAAACAATAGTGTATTAAAAACAATAAACGGTAATTTTCGGGAACAGAATGGATAAGCGTGAACAGGCGGCTTTTTTGATAGAGGCAATGCCCTATATCAAGAAGTACTTCAACAAAATACTTGTCGTAAAGTACGGCGGTAACGCCATGGTGGACGAGGAGCTCAAATCGTCCGTCATGCGCGATCTCGTCGTTCTCAATCTTTTGGGCATAAAGGTAGTGCTCGTTCACGGCGGCGGGCCCGACATCTCGGCAACCATCTCTAAAATGGGCATGGAGAGCAAGTTCATAAACGGACTGCGCTACACCGACGAGGAGACGGCCAAAGTGGTACGCATGGTGCTTGCCGGCAATACCAACAAGACTCTTGCCGACCTCATCTGCCGCCACGGCGGAAAGGCCATAGGTATCTGCGGTCAGGACGGCCACCTTTTGAAGTGCGTCAAGCAGGACGACGAACTCGGGTTCGTGGGAAAGATAGTCGAGGTCAACACGCAGGTTCTTACCGATCTTCTCGGGCTCGGCTATGTCCCCGTCGTGTCCACCGTGGGATACGACGACGAGGGCAATATCTACAATATCAACGCCGATACGGCCGCGGCCTCCATTGCGGGAGCGCTGCAGGCCGAGAGCCTCATTCTTATGAGCGACATACGCGGACTGCTCGAGGACAAGAATGACCCCGACAGCCTCATCAAAAAGGTGTATGTATCCGACATCCCCGCCCTCGTAAAGCAGGGCATAATCTCGGGAGGAATGATCCCCAAAATAGATTGTTGCAAGGACGCCATCCGCCGCGGAGTGAAGAAGGTCTTCATAACCGACGGAAGGGTCAGTCATTCCATTTTAATAGAAATATTGTCCGACGAAGGCAGCGGGACAATGTTTGTTTAATTGACTGATTTATTTTTTAAATCAGTCTTTATTTTAAATTCCGGGCGAAAAACGCCAAAAAAATTTTGCCTTTTTGCGGCGTTATGTTATATAATAGTAAAAATACTATAAAGTAATTATTTTGTTTCAGGCGGATATGGACAGTAAACTCATTTTCGGAGAGGACTCCGATTTCATTGCGCACACCTACGCGCGCTTTCCCGTTGTGTTCGAGAGGGGAGAGGGCTGCACGCTTTATGACGCCGAGGGCAGGGAGTATATCGACTGCGCGAGCGGCATAGGCGTAAATATCTTCGGCGTGTGCGACACAGCGTGGCGCGACGCGGTAGTTGAGCAGCTCAACAAGGTGCAGCACGTCTGCAATCTCTATTATTCTCAGCCGCAGGTTAAGCTGGCGGAGCTGCTCTGCAACAGAACGGGCGCCAAAAAGGTGTTCTTCGCCAACAGCGGCGCCGAGGCCAACGAGTGCGCCATCAAGGCGGCGCGCAAGTACGGCAACACCCGCTACGGCCGCAACGAGATAATAACCTTGAAAGATTCCTTCCACGGCAGAACTATGGCCACGCTGTCGGCTACCGGGCAGGACGCCTTCCATAAATACTACGAGCCCTTTCTTGCCGGCTTCAGATATGCCGATCCCACAATGGACGGCGTGCTGAAGTGCTATACCGACAAGACTTGCGCCGTAATGGTGGAGTGCATACAGGGCGAGAGCGGCGTTCACGTCCTCGACGGGGACTTTCTGAGGGAGCTTGAAAGCTTCTGCCGCGAGCGCGACATCCTTCTCATCTGCGACGAGGTGCAGTGCGGCAACGGCAGAACGGGCAGGATGTACGCATATCAACATTTTGGTATCCGTCCCGACATAGTCACCACGGCCAAGGGGCTGGGCGGCGGTCTGCCCATAGGCGCGTGCATGCTCTTCGAGAGGTGCGCCGACATATTCTCCTACGGCGACCACGGCTCTACCTTCGGCGGCAATCCCGTAGCCTGCGCGGGCGCGGTCAGCATTGTCGAAAGGCTTACCGACGACCTCTTCAAGGAGGTGCAGGGCAAGGGCGCCTACCTTGCCGCGCACATCGGCAGGATAAGAGGGGTGAAGGGCGTTTCGGGGCTCGGCCTGATGATAGGCATAGCGACGGAGAGGCCCGCCCGCGAGATAGCCGCGGAATGTCTTGAAAAGGGGCTCGTCGTGCTCACCGCGCACGACAGAGTCAGACTGCTTCCTCCGCTCACGATATCAAAGGGCGAGATGGACGGCGCATTAAAAATATTAAACGAGGTGATTGGAAAATGAAACATCTTTTAAAATTGTCCGACCTTACGAGGGAGGAAATACTCTCCATATTAAATCTTGCCGACCAGCTCAAGTTCGAGCGCGTCAACGGCGTGCAGAAGGACTACCTCAAGGGCAAAAAGCTCGGCCTCATCTTTCAGAAGGCGTCCACCCGCACGAGGGTGTCCTTCGAAGCGGGCATCTACGAACTGGGCGGCTACGGGCTCTTTCTCTCGAGCAACGACCTGCAGATAGGCCGCGGTGAGCCCGTTCAGGACACCGCAAGGGTGCTCTCGCGCTATCTCGACGGCATTATGATAAGGACTTTTGCCCAGCAGGAGGTGGAGGATCTGGCCAAGTACGGCACTATCCCCGTCATCAACGGCCTCACCGACTATGCGCACCCCTGTCAGGTGCTTGCCGACCTTATGACCATACGCGAGTATAAGGGGGCGTTCAAGGGGCTCAAGATGGCCTTCGTGGGCGACGGCAACAATATGGCCAACAGCCTGACCGTGGGCGCCATCAAGACGGGCATGTCCTTTGCCATTGCCTGTCCCAAGGGCTACGAGCCCGACGCAAAGATAATGGAGTGGGCCAAGGCCAACGGTCAGTTCACCGTCACCGAGAGCGTGGAGGAGGCCGTGCGCGACGCCGATGTCATCTACACCGACGTGTGGGCGTCCATGGGTCAGGAGAGCGAGAGGCAGGCCCGCGCCGCGGCATTCTCGGGCTATCAGGTCAATGCCGACTGCATGAAGGCCGCCAAGCCCGACGCAATGGTTATGCACTGCCTGCCCGCGCATCGCGGCGAGGAGATAACCGAGGAGGTGTTCGAGGAGCACGCCAAGGAGATCTTCGACGAGGCCGAAAACAGGCTGCACGCCCAGAAGGCCGTAATGGTCAAACTTTTAAAGTGAGTTGTCCTCCCCGACGGGAGAGCGGCTGCTTTGCACAATCAAGTAAAAAATTAAGACAAGGATAAATAAATGGAAAACGGCAAAGTTTATTTAACGCTGCAAAACGGCAAACAGTTTGTCGGAACGCGCTTCGGCGCCGACGGCGACGTCGTGGGCGAGTTGGTGTTCACCACGGGCATGACGGGCTATGTCGAAACGCTGACCGACCCGAGCTACTACGGTCAGATAGTCACGCAGACCTTCCCCCTCATAGGCAACTACGGCGTCACTCCCGACTTCGAGAGCAAGAAGCCGTGGGTGTCCGCCTATATCGTAAGGGAGAAGTGCAACGAGCCCTCCAACTTCAGGTGCGAGGAGGCTCTCGACAAGTACTTGAAGGACAACGGCATCATCGGCGTCTACGGCGTGGACACGCGCGAGCTGACAAAGATAGTCAGGGAGTCGGGCGTAATGAACGCCGCCATAACTTCCAAGCCGCTTGCCGACCTTTCGGAAGTAAAGGCCTATGCCGTCAGAAACGCCGTAATGAGCGTCACCTGCCGCGACGTGGAGTACTTCGGCGATCCGGACGGGCTGAGAGTGGTCGTCTGGGACTTCGGTGCCAAGGATAACATTGTGCGCGAGCTTGTAAAGCGCGGGTGCTACTGCATAAGGGTGCCCGCTTGGTACACGGCCGAGCAGATACTTGCGCTCGAGCCGCGCGGCCTCATGCTCGTAAACGGCCCCGGCGATCCCGCCGAGAACGTAGGCATAATCGAAAACATCAAAAAACTTGCCGGCAAACTGCCCGTATTCGGCATCTGCCTCGGCCATCAGCTCTTTGCGCTGGCCATGGGCGGAAAGACCAAAAAGATGAAGTACGGCCACCGAGGCGCAAATCAGCCCGTCAAGTGTCTTGCCACGGGCAGGGTGTATATCTCCAGCCAGAACCACGGCTACGAGGTCATCTCGTCCAGCCTCGAGGGAGTGGGCACTCTGAGCTACGTCAACGCCAACGACAACACCTGTGAGGGCTTCGACTATCCTCAGCTCAACGCCTACACCGTGCAATTCCACCCCGAAGCGTGCGGCGGCCCTCAGGACGCTTCGTTCCTCTTCGATAAATTCATTAAAAATATGACGGAGGGAAAGTACAATGCCTAAGAGAGAAGATATTAAAAAGGTGCTTGTCATCGGTTCGGGCCCCATTGTCATAGGACAGGCCGCCGAATTCGACTATGCGGGCGCTCAGGCCTGCCGCGTGATGAAGGACGCAGGGCTCAACGTTGTGCTTTGCAACTCCAACCCCGCCACGATAATGACGGACAGCGCCCTCGCCGACGAAATATACCTCGAGCCCCTCACCGTAGAGACGCTCAAGAGGATAATCATAAAGGAGAGGCCTGACAGCCTTCTTGCGTCGCTCGGCGGACAGACGGGTCTGACGCTCGGCTGCAAGCTGGCAAAGGAGGGCTTCCTCGACGAATACGGCGTCAAGCTCATTGGCGTCAACGTCGACTCAATCGACCGTGCCGAGGACAGGGAACTGTTCAAGGAGACCATGAACAAGATAGGTCAGCCCGTAGTTCCCTCCGATATCGCCTACACGGTGGACGAGTGCGTGGCCGTTGCCGAAAGGATAGGCGGCTATCCCGTCATCGTCCGTCCCGCCTATACTCTCGGCGGCGCCGGCGGCGGCGTCGCACACAACGAGGAGGAGCTCAGGCTCATCGCCCACAACGGCCTCATGCTCTCGCCCATCACGCAGGTGCTCATCGAAAGGTACATAGGCGGGTGGAAGGAGATAGAGTTCGAAGTGCTCCGCGACGGCGCGGGCAACGTGCTCACCGTCTGCTCCATGGAAAATTTCGACCCCGTCGGCATACACACGGGCGACTCCATAGTCATAGCTCCCGCCGTAACGCTGTCCGATAAAGAGTATCAGATGCTCAGGACGGCCTCCCTCAAGATAATCACCGAGCTGGGCATAGAGGGCGGCTGCAACTGCCAGTTTGCTTTAAATCCCGATTCGTTTGAATATTCTGTAATAGAAGTCAACCCCAGAGTGTCGCGTTCGTCGGCGCTCGCCTCCAAGGCTACGGGCTACCCCATAGCCAAGGTGGCGGCAAAGATAGCCCTCGGCTACACCCTCGACGAGATAAAGAACGACGTCACCGGCAAGACTTACGCCTGCTTCGAGCCGACGCTCGACTACGTTGTAGTAAAATTGCCCAAGTGGCCCTTCGATAAATTCCTCTATGCAAAGCGCACGCTTGGCACGCGCATGAAGGCGACGGGCGAAGTCATGGCCATAGGCACGAGCTTCGAGATGGCCATAATGAAGGCCGTGCGCGGCGCCGAAATATCCTTGAATACTCTCAACATGCCCAAGATGGAGGAGCTGACCGACGATGAGATACGTTCCAAGCTCCACGAGCTGACCGACGAAAGACTGTTCGTCGTCTATCAGGCCATCAAGCGCGGCTTCGGCATAGACGAGATCTACTCTATAACAAAGATAGACGAGTGGTTCCTGAATAAACTCAAAAATCTTTCGGACTACGAAAGAGAGATAGCAGGCAAAAAGCTGACCAAGGCCGAATACCTCAGGGGCAAAAGGCTCGGTTATCCCGACAAGGCCCTCGCCGACATTTCGGGCAACGCCCTGCCCAAGCATGTCGACGCCACCTTCAAAATGGTCGATACCTGCGCGGCCGAGTTCGCCGCTCAGACGCCCTATTTCTATTCTACCTACGACGAGAAGGAGCACGACGAGGCCCTTCCCTATGTCGCCGAGAGCAGAAAGAAAAAGAAGAGAAGGATAATAGTCATAGGCTCGGGCCCCATAAGGATAGGTCAGGGCATAGAGTTCGACTATTCCTCCGTCCACTGCGTGTGGGCGCTCAAGCGCCTCGGCTACGAGGTCATCATAATCAACAACAACCCCGAAACGGTTTCAACCGACTTCGACACCGCCGACAGACTGTACTTCGAGAGCCTGACTCCCGAGGACGTTCAGAGCGTCATCGACGTCGAAAAGCCCTACGGCGTAGTCGTCACTTTCGGCGGTCAGACGGCCATAAAGCTGTGCGGCTACCTCGACAAAAAGGGCATTAGGATACTCGGCACACCCGCCTCGTCCATCGACCTCGCCGAGGACAGGGAGAAGTTCGACGAGCTCTTGGAGCAGTTCCACATTGCCCGTCCCAAGGGACTGACCGTAATGACCAAGGAAGAGGCGGTAAAGGCGGCCGAAACGCTCGGCTATCCCGTGCTGCTCCGTCCCTCGTACGTCATCGGCGGCCAGAACATGACCATCGCCTTCACGCAGAACGATATCGAAAGGTATATGGACGTCATCCTCGCGCAGAACATAGAAAACCCCGTGCTCTGCGACAAGTACCTCATGGGAACCGAGCTTGAGGTAGACGCCATATCAGACGGCGTGGACGTGCTCATCCCCGGCATAATGCAGCATATCGAGCGCGCGGGCGTACACAGCGGCGACTCCATTGCAGTCTATCCGCCCTACAGCCTTTCGGACGCCATGCTCAAAAAGGTAGTGGAGATATCCACCAACCTCGCGCTGTCCTTAAAGACCAAGGGCCTCATCAATATCCAGTACCTCATCTATCATAATGAACTGTATGTTATTGAGGTCAACCCCAGGGCGTCGCGCACCATACCCTATATCTCCAAGGTGACGGGCGTGCCCATGGTCGACCTCGCCACGCGCATAATGGTGGGAGCCAAACTCAAGCGCCTCGGTTACGGCACGGGCCTGTATAAAAACTCCCCCTATGTCGCCGTAAAGGTGCCCGTGTTCTCCTTTGAAAAACTCAACGACGTCAACTCCCAGCTCGGCCCCGAGATGAAGTCGACGGGCGAAGTTCTCGGTATCGGTAAGACGATAGAGGAGGCGCTCTTCAAGGGCCTTGTGTCTGCGGGCTTCAACATGAAGCACCCCACAAAGCGCAATCCTTCGGGCATCTACTTTACGATAAACGATCAGGATAAGTTTGAAATAGTCAATATAGTCAAGAAGTTTGCCGACCTCGGCCTGACCTTCTATGCGACCAAGGGTACGGCAAACGTCATACGCTCGCTGGGCATCGAGTGCACCGAAGTAGCCCGTCTTTCTACCAACGACGACATCTTCAAACTCATGGACGAGGGCAAGATAGACTATATCGTCTATACGGGCAAGACGGATATCGAGTCGATAACCAACTATATTTCGCTCCATCATCACGCCATTCTGCTCGGCATCACCGTGCTCACTTCGCTCGATACTACCAACGCCCTCGCAGACGTTATCGCGGGAAGATACAATCAGTTCAATACCGAGCTCGTCGATATCAACCACCTCAGGAAGGACAAACTCAAGCTCGAGTTCGTCAAGATGCAGTCGTGCGGCAACGATTACATTTTCTTCAACAACATGGAGGGCTACATCACCTGTCCCGAGTCGCTGGCCATCAACTTTGCCGACAGGCACTACGCCATCGGCGGCGACGGCATCATCCTGGTTGAAAAGTCGGATATCGCCGACGCAAAAGTAAGGGTGTTCAACAGGGACGGCTCCGACGCGGGCATGGCGGCGAACCCCATGAGGATAGCCGCAAAGTATCTCTACGACGCAGGCATGACCGAAGGCGACGAGGTAACGCTCGAGAGCGGCGGGTCAGTTGCAAAACTGTCGGTATCCTGCTTCAATAACGAGGCAAGCTCGGTGTGCGTCAGCCTTGGCTGCGGCAGGATAAGCGACGTGCCCATGCCCGATCTCGCCACCTACAAAAAGTACGGCGGCACGGACAGCGTTGCGCACAAGGTGGCCGTCGGCAAAAATCATCTCGTCACCTTCCTCGACAAGATAGACGACGTCGACTTCGAGGACTTTACGCAGGAACTCGCCTCTGCGGACGCCGATCTCTATGGCGGCGCCGACTTTGTGGAGTGCGTAAGGGTAGTCAACAACGTCACCGTGCGCATGCGCGTATTCGACAAGATTAACGGCGAAACGTGGTCGTGCGGGACGGCTGCGGCGGCTGCCGCCATGGCTGCCATAGGCCGCGGCGACTGCGCGCGCGGGGAGATAATCACCGTCAAACTCAAGGGCGGCGACCTCTTCGTGAAGATAAACGACGACGGCTCCGTCGAAGTCGACGGCCCCGTCAAGCGCGCCTTCAAGGGCATAATCGAAATTTAAATGATATATCTCGACAATGCGGCAACTACGCGGCCGGACGAGCAATGTCTGGCCGAGGCCGCGGTATATTTAAAAGAAAAATATTTCAATCCTTCCGCATTATATGCGGAAGGATATAATTTGCACCGCGCTCTCGGGGGGGCGAGGGAGAGCATACTTTCGCATGTCGCCGACAAGCGCGAGTATTCGCTCGTCGTCACTTCATGCGGCACCGAGGCGGACAACCACGCGCTGTTCTGCGGAGGCAGAAGGGGCAACGTCGTCACCACGCTTGGCGAGCACGCCGCCGTCTTTTCGGCCGCAAACGAACTAAAGGCGCGCGGGATAGAGGTGCGCTTCGCCCCGCTAAACGGCGACGGCAGCGTCGATGTGCGTGAGTTGCTTGCTTTGGTAGACGACAAGACCTCGCTCGTCTCGGTCATACACGTCAACAACGAAACGGGCGCCGTAAACGACGTCAACGCCATAGCCGAAGCCGTCAAGGCTAAAAACCCCCGCGCGCTCTTTCACGCCGACGGCGTGCAGGCCTTCGGAAAGATGCCCTTCAGGCTGAGCCGCGATATCGATATGTACTCGGTTAGCGCTCACAAGATCGGCGGCGTTAAGGGTACGGGTGCGCTGATAAAGAAGAGCAAGCTCGTATTAAAGCCCTATATCTTCGGCGGAGGTCAGGAGAGCGGGCTGCGGAGCGGCACCGAAAACGTGTTCGGCACTATGATGTTCCGCCTCGCCGCCGACCGTGCCTACGCCGATATTGCGCGCTCCTTCGAACATGTCTCCGCGCTCAACAAGGAATTGTGGGACAGGCTGGATAAGGGGCTGTTCAACCGCATCTCGCCCGAGGGCGGATCGCCCTATATCCTTACCGTGGCGGCGCCCGGCGTGCGCGGCGAGACCATTCTCCACGAGTGTGATGACGCCGGACTGCTGATAGGAACGGGCTCGGCCTGTTCGTCGAACAGCAAAAAGAGGTATTCGCGCGTCATTCTCGCCTGCGGCATAGACGAAATCGCCGCAGACGGCATACTCAGGCTTTCGTTCAGCCCCAAAAACAGCCGCGAGGAAGTTATAGAGGCCGCGCGCATACTCAACGACATAGTAGCAAAAAGAAGAGAGATAATGTCCTGAAATGGAAAAGGTAATAATAATCAGATACTGCGAACTCTATCTCAAGGGAAAAAACCGCGGTTTTTTCGAGAGACAGTTTGCAATAAATATTGAAAGAGCTTTAAAGGGGCTCAGACATGAGCTTCGCCGCCGCAGCGGCAGATATCTTGTGGAGGCGTTCGACGCGCAGGAGATCGACGAGATAGTCAACCGCCTAAAAAAGGTGTTCGGCATACACACGCTGTCGGTGGCGCTCAAAGTTAAGAGCGACATGGACAACATTTATCATGCCGCCGAACAGGTCGCTCCGCAGAGCGGCACTTTCAAAGTGGAAACACACCGCGCCGATAAGACCTTTCCCCTCAACTCCATGCAGATAAGCGCGGAGATAGGCGGAAGGCTGCTCGATAAATTCAGCGGACTGTCAGTCGACGTACACGAGCCGCAGAATACTGTATTTGTCGACGTGCGCGAGGACGGCACCTCGCTCGTGTTCGGCAGTTTCATAAAGGGCGCCGACGGCATGCCCGTCGGCAGCGCGGGGAAGGGCCTGCTGCTCATATCGGGCGGTATCGACAGCCCCGTAGCGGGTCACATGATAGCCAAGCGCGGCATGGCGATAGAGTGCGTGCACTTTCACAGCTATCCCTACACAAATCTTCAGGCCAAGGAAAAGGTCATAAAGCTCGCATCTATACTCTCCGAATACACCTGCGGCACGACGGTGAACGTCGTAAAGGTGACGCACATTCAGGAGGAGATACACAAAAAATGCAACGGCGAGTACATGGTAACGCTCCTCAGGCGCTTCATGATGCGCATTGCCGAAAGGGTCGCCAAGAGCCGCGGCGCGCAGTGCATAATTACGGGAGAGAGCCTCGGCCAGGTTGCCAGCCAGACCATTGAGGGAATGGCGTCGTCCAATTCCGTAATAGAAGATCTGCCCGTTTTGCGGCCGCTCTGCGGTTTCGACAAAAACGAAATAATAGCGAGGAGCAAGGAGATAGGCACCTACGACACGTCCATTCTCCCCTACGAGGATTGCTGTACGGTATTCCTGCCCAAACACCCCGTCACACGCCCCAAGATAGAGGACGTGCTCGCCGAGGAGGCCAAGCTCGACGTGGAGGCGCTGATATCCGAAGCTATGCAGACGCTCGAAGTTGTGGAATTATAAATCAAAGCTTTATCTTCAGTAAACAGCAGATAATTAAACAATCTTCTAATTAAATAACCTTCGGGTATTTTTAAATAACATTTGGGCATTTAAAGAGAGGCGGAAGGGGTTAACGACATCTGACGACATCTTTACAGGTCTGAATACCAATTCTTTTTAGTAATATCGGGCGGAAGTTCAATATGTCGGTCTTCAAGGTCGACGGAAAAGACATGGCTTTCGCCCATATATTTTTTGCCTTCAAAGAGGTAGTAGGGGGTTATTGTCATCTTTCCCCGTTGGGAAGAGAGGGATAATTTCAAATCTTTGCAATACGGCCCGTCGTACACAACATTATCGTCGAATTTTATAAGATATGAATAGTATTTTGTCTGACATAATACTACGAATATTTTGTTGTTTTCAGCCGTAACATACGGCTGTTGTATGGTGGGGTGCGAAAATTTACTGCTTTTGGCCGAGGGAATGTTGCCGCTTAAACATTTTACCTGAAATTTGTTTATGTCCGGCGAAATATCTTCCGCGAGAACAATTTTGCCGAAGTTTATATAGTCGTCGCGGTCTATCTGTATAACCTTTGTGCCCTCGTCTTTTTCGAGGGGCGGAGGGGCCTTTTTATATATTTCGGGCAGTATTTTTAAAAGTACGTTGCAGCAGCTCCCGCCTCCCGTTATATCGCTTTTATCGTTGTTTCTGTCGCCCATCCAGACGGCTATCGTGTGCTGCGAGGTGTATGCTATGGCATAGGCGTCGGTGTTGCCCTCTCTATCGCCGCAGGTGCCCGTCTTTGATGCTATTTCATAGCCTATATTTTTTAGTTTTTTTGCCGTACCCTCGACGGAGGTCTGTATAAGCGTCTGATTTATCAGCGAACACGTTCCCTTGGAAAAGGCCCGCCTGTAATTGCCTTCGGCCGTATAGATGACTTTGCCCCGGCTGTTTTCTATGCTTTTTATGAACTTCGAAGGCCCGTAAATTCCGCCCCGTCGGAAGGTGGTGTACCCGTCGCACAGCGTCTTTATAGTCACGCCGTACTTCATTCCTCCGAGAGCGAGCGCCAGGTTTTCGTCCTCCTTGTCAAGCGCTATTCCGAGTTTTTCGGCGTACTCTTTGGCTCTGTCCGTAGTCAGGCTGTTCATAATTTTTACGGCGGGGATATTGTAACTCTTTATCAGGCTTTCGGCCGCCGTCACGGTTCCGTGGTACTTGCCGTCGTGGTTTTTGGGCGAATATCCGCCGAAGCTGACGGGCGAGTCGTCTATCTTCGTAAAGGTGTGTATTAGTTTTTCCTCTATTGCCGGAGCGTAGACGAGGAGGGGCTTTATTGTCGAGCCCGGCTGTCTCACCGCGTTTGTAAGAGTGCCGGCCAGCGCGCATACGCCGTTTTGCCCGTCTGTGATGATTATCGCGCCGTCGGCGTCGAAGGCGACGCTCTCCGCCGCCCTTTGTGCGTTTTGGTCGAGGTAGGTGTAGACTTTGCATCCCGCAAGCTCTGTGTAGCAGTCCAGCCCCAACGCCTCGAGCTCCGAGGCTGCGCCGTCCAGATATCTGTTTGCGAAGAACGCCTCGTCGTTTTTTATGGCGCCTATCGGCTGAGTCGTGGCCTCTTTGTACTCTTCCTCGGTGATGAACCCGCAGTCGAGCATGCTCTTTAAAACCAAATTACGCCTTTTCAGGCATTTTTCTTCGTCCTTGAACGGGGAGTAATTGTTCGGCGAGGACAGAAGGCCCGCAAGCGTCGCGCTCTCGGTCAGCGACAGATCGGCCGCGTCCTTTGAAAAGTAAAAGCGGGCCGCGCTCTGCAGGCCGTAGCAGCTGTGCCCGAAATAGATAGTGTTGAGGTACATTTCGAGTATCTCGTCCTTCGAATATCTCTTTTCGAGCTGTCGTGCAAGTTTTATTTCCACAAGTTTGCGCTTTATCGTCTTTTTGTTTGAAAGGTGGGTATTCTTTACAAGCTGTTGGCTGATGGTGGAGGCGCCCTCTTTGAAAGAGAGTCCGGCCATGTTTTTGAACAGCGCCTTTACCATCCTTGCCGGGTCGAGGCCGCCGTGACTGTAAAATCTTCTGTCCTCCGAGGCTATGAAGGCGTTCTTTGTGTAGTCGTGCAGTTTGTCCGCCGTCACGGTCGAGCGGTTGCCCTCTATGGAGGAAGTGGCAATTTTATTGCCTTCGGCGTCGCAGAATGTGACGCTTTGGCTGTAATTTACAAGCTTTGTTTCGTCGAGCCTCGCCCCCGAAGTCACCGTTATATATACCATTGTCAGCGACAGCGCCAGCGCGCCGCCTATCAACAGCAGGGCGAGCGCTATTTTCATTATTTTTTTCATTAAAATTAGTATTCTTTAAAATAAGATTTTGTTGCAAAACATTTGAAAAAAAGCGCAAAAAAATATATAATTATATTATATGGAAAAGTTTTATCATATTGTCACTTACGGCTGTCAGATGAATGTTCACGAGTCCGAAAAGATCGCGGGCATCCTCTCCGGCCTCGGATACGTCGGCTGCGATAGAATAGAGGACGCCGACATTGTGGTGTTCAACACCTGCTGCATACGCGAAAACGCCGAAAACCATGCCTTCGGCAATATTGGTATGCTCAAAAAGCTCAAGCAGTCCAAAAAGGATATGATAATAGCCGTGGGCGGCTGCCTCACCCAGCAGATGGGCAGGGCGGAGGATCTGCACGAAAAGTTCCCCTACGTCGATATTATTTTCGGCACGCACAATCTTCACTCGCTCGGCGACCTCATCTGCAGGAAGCTTAAGAGCAGGAAGGCCGTTATCGAGATAGAGGAGAGCGAGGGAGCCGTCTGCGAGGACGATAAGCCGCTCAGGACAAGCTATCCCAACGCGTGGGTCAACATAATGTACGGCTGCAACAATTTCTGCTCTTACTGTATCGTGCCCTATGTGCGCGGCAGGGAGAGGAGCAGGCGGTCGGAAAATATTATCCGCGAGGTGCGTTCTCTCGTAGACGAGGGATACAAGGAGATAACTCTGCTCGGCCAGAACGTCAATTCCTACAGGGACGACATGTCCTTTCCCGAGCTGCTCGCAAAGATCGCCGATACGGACGCAAAGTTCCGCCTGCGCTTCATGACCTCGCACCCCAAAGATTTTTCGAGGGAGCTCGTCGAAGTGATGGCCTCCTATCCCAACATATGCCATTGCCTTCACCTGCCCGTGCAGAGCGGCTCGAACGCCGTTCTAGCCGCCATGAACAGAAGGTACACCGTAGAGCAGTATCTCGAAAAGGTTGAATATCTCCGCAGCCGCATACCCGACTGCGCGATAACCACCGACCTCATTGTCGGCTTCCCGGGTGAAACGGACGCCGATTTCGAGGCGACTTGCGACCTTGTGGGAAAGGTGGGCTTTGCCTCGGCTTTCACGTTCGTATATTCGAAGAGGACGGGGACAAAGGCGGCTTCAATGCCCGGCCAGGTGCCCGAGGAGGTCTCCAAGGAGCGCATTATAAGGCTTGTCGACCTCGTCAACAGTCAGACGCGCGAACTATCGAAGGGCTATGTCGGCAGGACGATAGAGATACTCTGCGAGGACTACGACAAAAAGAGGGGCATGTACCTCGGCCGCGACGAATACGGCAGGATGGGGTACTTTGCAAGCAACAAAGATCTTGTGGGCTCTTTTGTAAAGATAAAAGTTGAGCAGGCCAACGGCGTCTCGCTCACGGGAAGCATAGCGGAGTAAAAGATGGCTCTTTCACCTATGATGCAGCACTACTTGTCCGTAAAGGAGAAGTATAAAGATTGTTTGATTTTCTACCGTCTTGGCGACTTTTACGAGATGTTCTTCGACGACGCCAAGACGGCCTCCTCCGTGCTCGACCTCACTCTGACGGGCAGGGACTGTGGCCTCGAGGAGAGGGCGCCCATGTGCGGAGTGCCCTACCATGCCGCCGACTCGTACATTTCAAAGCTCGTTTCGGCGGGCTATAAAGTTGCCGTGTGCGAACAGCTGGAGGACCCCGCCGAGGCCAAGGGCATGGTCGCGCGCGACGTTATAAGGGTGATAACGGCGGGCACGATAACCGACGAAAACTTCCTCGACTCGCGCTCCAACAATTTTATCTGCTGCGCCGCCAAGGATGGCGAAGTCTGCGCCGCGGCGTGGGCCGACATAACGACGGGCGAAATGAACTGCACGCAGTATTCGGGCGCGGGGAGCCTTGCCTCGGTGCTGTCGCTCATGGTCAGGCTGGGCGTCAAGGAAGTCATCTGCAACGACGAAATGCTGTTTGCCTCCAAGGACGCGCCCGAGATAGCTCGCGGCGTTCTTCCCCGCTTTTCAAGCTATCTCGGCTGGACTTTCGGCCGTCAGGCGGCCGAAAGGAACGTGCTCTCCCAACTCAAGGCGGCTTCGCTGACCGCGTTCGGGCTGGAGGGGAAGGGCGTGGCCGTGTCGGCCTGCGGCGCGCTTTTGGAATACCTCAAGGAGACGCAGAAGCACGCGCTCTCCAATATAGACGACATCAAATATATCTCCGACGGCGCCTATATGCAGCTCGACAACACCGTCATCAAAAATCTTGAGATAGTTAAGAGCATGTCGGAGGGCAAGAGATACGGAACGCTTTTGTGGCTTTTGGACAAGACGAGCACGGCCATGGGCGCCCGCCTGCTCTCGAGCATAATTTTAACGCCCCTTGGCGACGCCGACAGGATAAATTACAGGCTGGACGGTGTGGAGGAACTGTTCGATTCCACCGTTGTCAGGGTGAGTATAGCCGACACGTTGAAGGAGGTAAGGGATATAGAGAGGCTGTCGGGCAAGATCTCCAACGGCAACTTTATGCCCGCCGACTGTTTGCAGCTCGCTTCGTCGCTGCTCGCCGTGCCCAATCTCGCCTTTCAGCTTTCCGGCTTTTCGAGCGCCGTTTTAAAGGATATCTCCGCCGACCTCGTCGACATGACCGACAGGGCGCAGCACATTTTTGCCGTCATCGCCGAAAAGCCGCCCGCTACCATGAAGGACGGCGGATACATAAGAAGGGGGTACGACGCAAAGCTGGACGAACTGCGCTCGGTCAAGGAGAACAGCAAGAAGATACTTGCCGACATGGAGGCGCGCGAGCGCGACATGACGGGTATTCGCACCCTTAAGATAGGCTATAACCGCGTATTCGGATACTATATAGAAGTTTCCAAATCCTTTAAGGACAAGGTGCCGCCGTCCTACCAGCGCCGACAGACGCTTACCAACGCCGAGAGGTTCATAACCGAAGAGCTGAAGGAGCTCGAGGACAAGATACTTTCAAGCGAGGACATGTGCCTGAAGATGGAGAGCGCGATATACGAGGGGTTGGTTTCAGAGCTCTCGTCGGATATTCCGCTGTTCAAGCACATTGCCTCGGCTGTGGCGCGGCTGGACGTGCTCGCCTCCTTTGCCGAGGTCGCCAAATCCAACAGGTACTGCCGTCCTGAGATGGTGCCGAGCGATCGTCCGCTCGTCATACGCGAGGGCAGGCACCCCGTAGTGGAGAGGATATCAAAGGAGAAATTTGTCGCCAACGACACCCTCCTCGACGAGGGCGACAACCGCACCATGATAATAACGGGGCCCAACATGGCGGGCAAGAGCACTTACATGCGCCAGACGGCCATAATAGCGCTCATGGCGCACATAGGCTGCTTCGTGCCGGCAAAGAGCGCCGACATCCCCGTGATCGACCGCATCTTTACAAGGGTGGGCGCGAGCGACAACCTCATCTCCGATCAGAGCACCTTCATGGTGGAGATGATAGAGGTGGCCTCAATCCTCCGCAACGCAACCAGGAACAGCCTGATCATCCTCGACGAGGTGGGCAGGGGAACGAGCACTTACGACGGTCTGGCCATAGCTCGTGCCGTCGTGGAGGAGATAACCTCCAGGATAGGCGCCAAGACGCTCTTTGCCACCCACTACCACGAGCTCACCGAGCTCGAGGACAGCATGGAGGGTGTAAAAAATTATAAGATCGCCGTCAGGGAGATCAACGGCGGCATTGTCTTTCTCCGCAAGATAATGAGGGGAGGGGCCAACCGCAGTTTCGGCATAGAGGTCGCCGCGCTTGCGGGCGTTCCGACGTCGGTCACCGACAGGGCCAAGGTCATCCTCAAGGCTATCGAGCGCGAGGGAGCGGCAGTTGCCAGGACGCCTGCGTCGAGCCCGGATACGGACGTCGGCGGGGGCGGGACGAGCCAGGTCGAAAAAATACTCAAAGAGGTAGACATGAACAATATGTCGCCCATGCAGGCCTTTATGCTGCTGGGCGATCTCGTCGATAAGGTAAAGTAAAATGGGAAAGATAAACATTCTGTCCGAGACGGTGTGCAACCGCATAGCGGCGGGCGAGGTCATCGACAGGCCCTACTCGGCCGTTAAAGAGATGATAGAAAATTCCATCGACGCGGGCGCTACCGAGATAGAGGTGGCCATAGAGCGCGGCGGCAAGGACTTGATAATGGTCGCCGACAACGGCGGCGGCATAGAAAAGGACGACATGCAGGCGGCCTTTCTGCCCCACGCCACGAGCAAGATATCTTCCCTCGAGGACATATACGACATTCACACCCTCGGCTTTCGCGGCGAGGCGCTCGCCACCATTGCCTCCGTGGCGCAGGTGGAACTCGTCTCCTCGACGGGCGGCGAGGCGTGGATGGTGGAGGGCGACGGCGAAAATGTGGGCAGGCCCCGCCCCGCGGCCCTCGACAGGGGCACCCGCCTGACGGTGCGCAACCTGTTTTTCAACACTCCCGTAAGGCGCAAATTTTTAAAGACGGACAAGAAGGAGGAGCAGGACATCACCTCCTTCGTCACCCGCTATATACTCGGCGAGCCCGACATTGCCTTCAGATACTTTGTCGACGGAAAACTCACCCTTCAGTCCTACGGCGGCGGGCTCGAGGAGGCTCTGGCGCAGGTCTACGGCGCAAATTATCTGCCTCACTGCTTCAAGATAGACGCCGACAGGAACGACATAAGGATCCGCGGCTTCATAGGCAATCAGAACTTTTTCAAGTCCAACAAGTCCTATCAGAACGTCTATCTGAACGGCAGGTGCATATCCAACAACGTCATCTCCACGGCCATATCGCAGGCGTATGCGCCCTATGCGATGAAGCGCAACTACCCCGTCTACACCCTCTTTGTCGACGTGCCCGCGGCCATGGTGGACGTAAACGTTCATCCCAATAAGGCCGACGTAAGGTTTTCCGACAATCAGCTGGTGTTCGGCACGGTGTACAAGGTCATTTCCTCCGTGCTCGACGGCACGGCGAAGGCGGCGGAATTTGTTGTCGACAGCAAAGTCGTGCCCGAAATACAGTCCACCTTCCCCCAAAACAGCGCCAAAAACGCCGTGTATGCCGCCGACCGCACGCAGCAGGGCAAGATTTACGACAAGAATTTCGAAGACGTCGCCATGCCCAGATTTACTCCCGAGGGAAAGGTGGTGAGCTCCTCCGGGGCGACGGCAAAAAAACAGTCTCCCGCGCCCGTACAGGCGCCCGCCGACAAGAGCGCCTTTATTGCGAGAGGCATAACGCTCGAGCAGGCCGCCGAGCTTGAAAGAAGGAGCGCTCCCGTTCTGACGAGGGCGGATATCAATGCCGACAAGGTGTATCCTCCTATGGAGGAGGTCACGATGACGGCGTGCGGCGGAATTAAGCCCCTGCCCGCACGGGCGAGGGAGATGGAGCGCCAAAAGGCCGAACAGGCCCGCATACTGTTTGAGAGCTGGAAGTACAAGGGCGAGCTGTTCAATACCTATCTCATCTACGAGGCGGAGGACGACGTGTATATCATCGATCAGCACGCCGCGCACGAGCGGCTCATCTTCGACGCGCTCATGGCCAGGCTCGACCAAAGACAGGAGGTGCCCCGTCAGGGCATGCTCGTGCCGTACATCCTCGATTTCAATGCGGAAGAGGCGGCGTTCGTCGCCGAAAATTTAATGCTCATCCGCTCCATGGGCTTCGATATAGAGCCCTTCGGCGTGACCGCCTACAGGGTCAACGAGGTGCCCGCCGACATGAGGGATATAGATATCAAAGCCTTCTTTGAAGATCTGCTCGCCGATATGGACGGGCTCAAGTCGATAAAGCTGAGCGATATGCTGCGCGACAAAATAGCCATGACTGCCTGCAAACACGCCGTAAAGGGCGGCATGCAGCTGACCGACGCCGAGCGGGACAGACTCATAGCCATGCTCAAGGGCGACGTCGGGCTGAAGTGCCCGCACGGCAGGCCCGTCTGCGTCAAGCTCACCAAGAGCCAGATAGAAAAGATGTTCAAAAGGATAGTGTGAACGTGAACGGGGTGCTCGTAATATGCGGCGCGACCGCCACGGGAAAGACGGCGCTCGCCGTCGACTGCGCCTTAAAGCTTGAAAGTTGCGTCGTTTCGGCCGATTCACAACTCATTTACAGGGGGCTGGATATAGGCACGGCCAAGCCCGACGCAGGGGAGATGAGGGGCGTAGTCCACCACATGATAGACATTGTCGACGCCGACAAAAATTTTTCCGTCGCCGACTACCGCAACGTTGCACTGCATGTGATAGAGGACGTTCTCTCGCGCGGCAAAACGCCCGTGGTGTGCGGCGGTACGGGGTTTTATATCAAATCGCTCCTCTTTGACTACTCCTACGGAATGGCCGAGGGCGACCCCGCCATAAGGCAGAAGTACGACAGCCTTCTCGAGGAGAGGGGCAGAGAGTACGTCTACTCGCTCCTCAAAGAGGTCGACCCGGCGTCCGCCGAAAGCATACACATAAACGACGTCAAGCGCGTGGTGCGGGCGCTCGAGATATACGAAGTCAGTGGCAGGAAAAAATCCGAACTGTCCGACGGGGAGAGGGAGAGATTTCCCTACCTCGCCGTGGCGATAGATTTCCCGCGCGACCAATTATATAAAAGGATAGACGAGCGCGTCGATAAAATGTTCGAACTCGGGCTCGAGGAGGAAGTGCGCGCCCTTTTGGCGCGCGGAATAGACGAAAATTGCCAAAGCATGCAGGCGATAGGCTACAAAGAAGTAATACAATGCATTAAAAACGGTCAAATGAGGAGTACTATGCGTGACATAATAAAGCGCAATACCCGCCATTACGCCAAGAGACAGATAACATTTTTTAAAAAATTCTCGGGCATCGTGTGGCTGAAGAGCGACGAGGCCTCCGCCGACAGGATTTTGGAGCTGTATAATGAAAAATTCGGCAAGTGATGAAAGCTTTGATTTTCAAAAATATGTTTTAAAGTGCGAGCAAAGGTTGGGCGACAAGTTTGCTCTCATCGACGATATAGCCTACGCCAATCAGAAAAAGGTGCTCAAAGCCTTTGAAAACAACCGCATTGCGGTGAGGCATTTTGCGGGCACTACGGGCTACGGCTACGGCGACGAGGGCAGGGACGCCCTCGGTAAAGTCTACGCCGAGGCGTTCGGTGCAGAAGCGGGCATCCTTTCTCCCCATCTCCTCTCGGGAACGCACGCGCTAAGCGTGGCGCTCTTCGGTCTGTTAATGCCGGGCGATACGCTGCTCTGCATAACGGGCATGCCCTACGACACCATCCGCCCCGTCATTTTAGGCGAGGGAATAGGTTCTTTAAAAGATCACGGAGTAGCATTTAAATGCGTCGATCTCAATGCGGACGGCTCCTTCGACGGCCCGTCCGTCGCCGAGGCGCTCAAGGATGGGAGCGTAAAAGTCGTCTACATTCAGCGTTCGAGGGGTTACGAGCTGCGCGACGCCCTCTCGTGCGAGCAGATAGGGGAGGCCTGTGCGCTCGTGCGTGGGTGCGGTTTCGACGGCTGTATCTTTGTGGACAACTGCTACGGCGAATTCGTGGAGGCCGTCGAGCCGACTGACTGCGGCGCCGACGTCATTGCGGGTTCGCTCATCAAGAACGCGGGCGGAGGCATTGCTCCCACGGGCGGCTATATCTGCGGCGGGCAGCGGTATATCGATATGATAGGCCGCAGACTTACGGCGCCTTCGATAGGTCTCGAGGTCGGCTCCTTCGAGCAGGGCTACAGATATTTTTATCAGGGGCTCTTTCTTGCGCCGCACACCGTTGCGCAGGCGCTCAAATGCTCGCTGCTCATAGGCTGCGCCATGACCGACCTCGGCTACACCAACTATCCGTCCGTCGATAAGATGCCATACGACATAACGAGGTGCATAAAGTTCGACGACAGGCAGGCCATGCTCGACTTTATAAGGGAGGTGCAGTTTGCCTCCCCCGTCGACAGCTACGTCACCTGCGAGCCGTGGGACATGCCCGGCTACGACGACGAGATAATAATGGCTGCCGGCACCTTTGTTTCGGGCGCCTCGATAGAGCTGTCGGCCGACGGGCCTGTCAAGCCGCCCTACATAGCCTATTTTCAGGGCGGGCTCACATACGAGCACGGCAAATACGCCCTTGAAAGAATTTTAAAAAAGCTTAAGAAATTGTCTTAAAGTCTGAGCCCCGCGGCGCGCTTTAATTGCGCGCCGCGGGGCTCTTTTTTTATGTAAAATTTACGGCGGGGCGCCATATCAGCGCCCCGCCGCAGTTATACAGGAGAGTTTATCAATACATTCCGCCCATGTCGGGATTGGGTGCCGCGGGTGCGGGAGGGGTGGGAATGTCGGTGACGATGCTCTCGGTGGTCAGCAGGGTGGAGGCGACAGAGGCAGCGTTCTGAAGTACCGAACGCGCGACCTTGGTGGGATCTATGATGCCGCTCTTTACCATGTCGGTGTACTCGTTCTTGAGCGCGTCGTAGCCGTAGTTGGGCTTGTTGGCCGTGATTATGTTGTTGACTATGACGGAGCCGTCGAGGCCGGCGTTCTTGGCTATCTGGCGGAGGGGCTCTTCAACGGCCTTGAGCACTATGCTTGCGCCCGTCTTTTCGTCGCCCGAAAGCTTGGCGACGAGCTTGGTGAGTTCGGGGATGGTGGAAAGAAGGGCCACGCCGCCGCCGGGAACTATGCCTTCTTCTACAGCGGCGCGGGTCGCCGCGAGGGCGTCCTCTATGCGCAGTTTCTTTTCCTTCATTTCAACTTCGGTGGCCGCGCCGACGTTGATGACGGCTACGCCGCCCGCCAGCTTTGCAAGGCGTTCCTGAAGTTTTTCCTTGTCGTATTCGGAGGTCGTTTCGGCTATCTGGGCCTTTATGGAGTTGACTCTTGCCTTTATGTCGGCCGCCTTGCCCGAACCGTTGATGATGGTGGTGTTGTCCTTGTCGACCTTTACCTGAGCGGCTCTGCCGAGCATGTCGGGCGTAACGTCCTTGAATTCATACCCGAGGTCGGAGGAAACGACGGTGCCGCCCGTGAGGACGGCAATGTCCTCGAGCATGGCCTTTCTTCTGTCGCCGAAGCCGGGGGCCTTTACAGCAACGCAGTTCAGAACGCCCTTGAGCTTGTTGACGATGAGGGAGGCGAGAGCGTCGCCCTCAACGTCCTCGGCGATGATGAGCAGCCTTGCGCCCTGCTGGGCTATGGGCTCTATTATGGGCAGTATCTCCTGAAGGGAGGATATCTTCTTGTCGGTGATGAGGATGTAGGGATTGTCGAGCACGGCCTCCATCTTTTCGGTATTGGTGACCATGTAGGCGGAGGCGTAGCCCCTGTCGAACTGCATGCCCTCTACGGTGGTCAGTTCGGTGTTCATGGTCTTGCCCTCTTCAACGGTTATAACGCCGTTCTTGCCTATCTTTTCCATGGCGTCGGCTATGAGCGAGCCTATCTTTTCGTCGCCCGCGGATATGGAGGCTACCTGCGAGATGGCCAGCTTGCTCTCTACGGGCTTGGAGATGGACTTTATCTTCTCCACGGCCGTGTCGACGGCGGTGGCTATGCCCTTTTTGAGTATGATGGGATTCGCGCCTGCGGCGAGGTTCTTAAGGCCTTCGCGTATGATGGCCTGCGCAAGCACAACGGCGGTGGTGGTGCCGTCGCCCGCTACGTCGTTGGTCTTTGTGGAAACTTCCTTAACGAGCTGGGCGCCCATGTTCTCGAACGCGTCGGGGAGTTCTATCTCCTTTGCAATGGTCACGCCGTCGTTGGTGATGAGGGGAGCGCCGAACTTTTTATCGAGCACCACGTTCCTGCCCTTGGGGCCGAGGGTTATTTTAACTGTGTCTGCAAGTACGTTGACGCCCGTTTCGAGCGCCTTTCTGGCTTCGTCGCCGTATTTGATCTGTTTTGCCATAAAACGATATCTCCTTATTCTTCAACTATGGCCAGTATGTCGCTCTGGCGGATTATGGTATATTCTTTGCCGTCTACTTTGACTTCCGTCCCGCTGTATTTGGAGAGCAGGACTTTGTCGCCCACCTTGACCTGCATGGTGACGTCCTTGCCGTCAACCACGCCGCCGGGGCCTACCGCAACTACTATGCAGGTAGCGGGTTTTTCCTGCGAGGCGCCCGTAAGGTACAGGCCGCTCTTTGTCTTTTCTTCGGCTTTAACGCCTTCGACGACTACTCTGTCGAACAATGGCTTTATGTTCATTTTTGCTCTTTCCTCCGAAAAAGATTGATTTATTTTTTACACAAATAATTATAAACGCCCTTTAAACGCCTCAAACACATTAAAATAAAAAATTATTTTCAAATAAAGGCGTCACTTTTGTATATATAAAATTGATTTTTGCCGCAAAACATGGTAATATTATGTTGATAACATTATTTGTCCGAGGGCATGCTTATGGATAAATGGGACAGGCGCTTTATGGAGATGGCGGAGCTCATCGGCTCGTGGTCGAGCTGCTATAAGGAGAACCGCCACGTCGGCGCCATAATCGTAAAGAACAAAAGGGTCATCGCCACCGGTTACAACGGCGCCCCTCAGGGAATAAAGAGCTGTGTGGACAAGTGCGAGTGCCTGAGGCAGAAGCTCGACATTCCGTCGGGCACCAGACAGGAGATCTGCTACGCCGTCCACGCCGAGCAGAACGCCATAATTCAGGCCGCCCGCGTGGGATGCAGCGTGGAGGGGTGCACGCTCTACTGCACTCATCAGCCCTGCGTCATCTGCGCCAAGATAATTATAAATTCGGGCATCTCCCGCGTCGTCTACAAGGACGGCTACCCCGACGAGTTTTCCGTTCAGCTCTTCAAAGAGGCGGGCGTGCTCGTGCAGAGGTACGACTCGCTCTGATTTTACGGCCCGGTAAGCACTACGATATAAGGAGAAAGACGCTATGACAAATCCCAACGTTACGATAACAATGGAGGACGGAGGACAGATAGTTTTGGAACTCTACCCCGACAAGGCCCCCAACACAGTCAATAATTTTATCAGCCTCGCCCAAAGCGGCTTTTACGACGGGCTTGTGTTCCACCGCGTTATAAAGGGCTTCATGATACAGGGCGGCGATCCCAAAGGCAACGGTACGGGCGGCCCCGGATATACCATAAAGGGCGAGTTTTCGCTCAACGGCTGCAAGAGCAACGATATCAAGCACGCGCGCGGAGTCATCTCGATGGCGAGGGCCATGATGCCAAACAGCGCCGGATCGCAGTTCTTTATAATGCATGCCAACGCCTCCTACCTCGACGGTCAGTACGCCGCCTTCGGCCGCGTGATAAGCGGCATGGACGTCGTCGATCGCATAGCCTCCGTTGCCACCGACTTCAACGATAGGCCCAAGACAGAACAGAAGATGAGGAGCGTCTCCGTCGATACGCACGGCGTCGAGTATCCTCAGCCCGTAAAATTCTGATGAGTACCAAAAAGATAATAACCTTTGCAATAGCGGGCGTGGCGGTCGCCGCCGTCGTCTGCCTGATCGTGGGACTGTGTTACTATATTCCCGCCCTCAATTTTCATCCCCTGACAACCGACCCGAACTATAAAGAGCTCGTCGAGTCGCGCGCTTCGGCCATGCAGCTCGGCATGCTCGTCATAATAGTGGGGTGCTCCTTTTTGATAATGTCGCTGATGGCGTTCATAGGCATGTTGGCGGCCTCTAAATTTTTAATTAACAGATAAATTTTTGGGAGAAAGAAATGACAGACAATTCGGTTTATGCAAATCCCCTCATAACCAGGTATGCCTCCAAGCAGATGGCGGAGGCCTTTTCGGACGACAAGCGCTTCAGACTGTGGCGCAGGCTGTGGATAGCCCTCGCCGAAGCCGAAATGGAGCTCGGCCTCAATATCACGCCCGGACAGATAGCCGAGATGAAGAAATACGCCGACGACATAAATTACGAAGTCGCCGAAAAGTACGAGCGTCAGGTGCGCCACGACGTAATGGCGCACGTCAAGGCCTTCGGCGATCAGGCGAAGTCGGCCATGCCCATTATACACCTCGGCGCGACGAGCTGTTTTGTCGACTGCAATTCCGAGCTCATAATAATTAGCGACGCCTTAAAGATAATAAAGGCCAAGCTTGTCAACGTAATGGACAAGCTCAAGGCCTTTGCACTCAGATATAAGGACTTGCCCACGCTGGGTTTCACTCACCTTCAGCCCGCCCAACTGACCACCGTCGGCAAGCGCGCAACGCTGTGGCTGCAGGATCTGATGATGGATTACGAAAACCTCGTCAATCTTGAAAATTCCTTCAAGCTGCGCGGCGTAAAGGGCACCACCGGCACGCAGGCCAGCTTTATGGAGCTGTTCAACGGCGACGGCGAGAAGGTTAAGGAGCTCGAGCGCCGCGTCGTTAAAAAGATGGGGTATGATAAAGTTTACGGCGTGACGGGTCAGACCTATCCCCGCAAATTCGACTACAACGTGCTGTGCGTGCTGTCGCAGATAGCGCAGAGCGCATACAAATTTTCCAACGACATAAGGATACTTCAGAATATGAAGGAGATAGAGGAGCCCTTTGAAAAGTCGCAGATAGGCTCCTCGGCCATGGCCTACAAGCGCAACCCCATGCGCAGCGAGAGGATGGGGTCGCTCGCCCGCTTTGTTATATCGCTGCCCGTCAATTCGGCCGTCACCGCGTCCACGCAGTGGTTCGAGCGCACCCTCGACGATTCGGCCAACAGGCGCATAGTCAACGCGCATGCCTTCCTCGCCCTCGACGGCATTCTCAATATCTATCTCAACGTCAGCGAAAATCTCGTCGTCTACGACAAGGTAATAGCCAAGCACATTGCAGCCGAACTGCCTTTCATGGCTACCGAAAATATCATGATGGAGTGCGTAAAGGCGGGCGGCAACCGTCAGGAACTGCACGAGAGGATAAGGGTGCTCTCCATGGAGGCAGGCAGGAACGTCAAGGAGAGAGGGCTGGACAACAACCTCATCGAACTCATTAAGGCCGACGATATGTTTGCCCCCGTCAAGGACAAGCTGAGCGACATTCTCGACGCCAAAAAATTCATAGGCCGCGCGCCCGAGCAGGTGGAGGAATTTGTCTCCGCCGAAATAGACCCCATTCTGGCCGACAACGCCGACGTGCTCGGCCTCAGCGGCGAAGTCAAGGTCTGATGAGATATAGTGTACCCGTCGCGGTAGTCGTTATGATATCGCGTGGGAGCGGAAGAGGTACGGAACTGCTTCTTCAGCGCCGCGCGAACACGGGCTTCGGCGACGGCATGTGGGATCTGGCCTGTTCGGGACATGTGGAGAGGGGCGAAACGCCCCTTGCATCGTGCGTCAGAGAGTGCCGCGAGGAGCTGGGCATAGCCGTCCGCGCCGAAGATATACGTTTTTTTACTCTCGTATATAAGCGCGACGGCCAGGTGACATATGTAAATCCCTACTTTCATGTGGTCGATTTCGAGGGCGAGCCAAAAATTTCAGAGAGCGACAAGTGCTCCGAGCTCAAGTGGTTTGCTCTCGATAAGCTTCCATCCGACCTTTTGCCTGACAGAAGGGAGGCCGTAGAGGCCTTTTTAGAGGGCAGAAAGTATATAGAATTTTGCGCGGAATAGCTGCTCGCCCGATGACTATTTTGGTGGGGAACGCCACTCTGCCGTTGAGCTAAAACATAAAAAAATAAAGCGCCCAAACTTGCAGTTTGAGCGCTTGGCAGGGGAAACGCGCTCGGACATGCGGGCGGTGGTTTTGGTGGGAAACGCCACTCTGCCGTCGAGCTAAAACGTAAAAAATAAAACGCCCAAGCTTACAGCCTGAGCGTTTGGCAGGGGAAACACGCTCGGACATGCGGGCGGTGGTTTTGGTGGGAAACGCCACTCTGCCGTTGAGCTAAAACATAAAAAATAAAACGCCCAAGCTTACAGCCTGAGCGTCTGGCAGGGGAAACACGATTCGAACATGCAACCGACGGTTTTGGAGACCGCGACTCTACCATTGAGCTATTCCCCTAAAACTTACCTGTATAGTATATAATATCACGGGCTTCAAGTCAACTGTTTTTGGAGAACATTTATGAAAAAAAGATATAAACTCGGCGTTATAGGCTGCGGATTTATGGCTTCGGCCATAGTAAAGGGCGTTGTGCTCTCCGATTTTCTGAGCGCCAGAAAGGTCATTGTCAGCGATACCGACGGGGCCAAACTCGACGACATCTCCTCCGAGCTGGGCGTGGAGGTGACGACGGACAATCGCAGGGTGGCCGAGGAGAGCGAATTTGTGCTCTTTGCCGTCAAGCCGCAGAACTTTGAAGAGGTGGCGGCGGGCATTGCCGATATCAGGGTGGAGAAGGTCATCTCCATCATGGCGGGCATCAAAAAGGCATATATCAAAAACGCCCTCGGCGTGGGAATCATCAAAGTTGCGCGCTGCATGCCCAATCTGCCCTGTTCTATAGGCAGCGGCGCCATGGGTGTAGATCTTGCCGACTATAACAACAGCGTGGACGACGCGCAGTTCATTGCCATGCTGTTCGACTGTCTCGGCACGGTAGTCAGCCTGCCCGAGAGCAAATTAGACGCGGTAACAGGCATAAGCGGCAGCGGCCCCGCATATGTATTTATGTTTATTGACGCCTTAGTCGACGCGGGCGTCAGGCACGGCCTCACCGAGGACGAGGCGAGAACGCTCGCCGCGCAGACCGTTTACGGCGCGGCCGACATGGTGACGAGGACGGATAAAAAGCTGTCCGATCTCATTTCAAACGTGTGCAGTAAGGGCGGAACTACTATAGAGGCAGTAAAGGCCCTCGAGGAAAACAATTTCCGCGCGGCCGTCGACGCCGCCGTAGAGGCGTGCGTGGCGCGCTCCAAGGAACTTTCCAAGTAATGAAGAAGGTCACCCTATACACCGACGGGGCATGCTCGGGCAATCCCGGAGTGGGCGGATACGGCTGCGTGCTCATGTACCGCGGCCACGAAAGGCAGCTCTCGGGGGCGTTTGCCGACACCACAAACAACCGCATGGAGATCTATGCCGTGATAAGCGGCCTTAAATGCCTGAAGGAGCCGTGCGAGGTGGAAGTGTACAGCGATTCGGCATATACGGTAAACGCCTTCAACAACGGCTGGATATACGGGTGGGAGAAGTCGGGCTGGAAGAAGGCCGACAACAAGCCCGTCCTCAACGACGACCTGTGGAGAGAACTGCTCTCGCTCACCCGCACGCATAAGGTCACCTTTATAAAGGTAAAGGGGCATGCCGACAACGAGTACAACAACCTCTGCGATAAGCTGGCCACCGACGCGGTCAAAAATTTCGTAAAGGACGCCTGAACGGCCTTGCGGCCGATATGAGTAAATCATTTATTTGAGAAATTGCCGCCCGCAGAGCGTTGCATATAATAAACGGTGCAAGCGAAATTTCGCGCAGCACAATACAATATAATATAAAGGGATAGATGAACAGAGACAGAGATCAGATCATATCCACATTAAAAAAAGCTACAAATATCGTGCTCACTTGCCTGCTGGGCGGAGTTGCGCTGTTGTTTACGCTGCTCGCGCTCGGCTATAGGAGTTTGCCGTTCATAGACGACAATTACGTCGCCCTCGCCGTGACGGCGGGCGTGCTGACGGGGGTCGTTCTCCTGATATATGTCGTCTGCTTCGCGCTCAAAAAACAGGCGGCGTACAGAACGCTGTTCTGCGCGATAATCTGCGCCGACATATTTGCGCTGATGTTTTACGCGATCTGCGCGACGGGTCTCATTGAAAATCTTACGAGCGTCGAGGCCGTGCAGCAGTATATCGACGGTTTCGGCGCGTGGGCGGTAATAATATTTATATTGTTCTGCTATCTGCAGGTGGTAGTGCTGCCCGTGCCCGGCTCGGTGACGGTGGCTGCGGGCGTGGTGCTCTTCGGCTGGTTCGAGTGCGCCGTCTACAGCTTTATCGGTATCGTTTTGGGCTCTATTACGGCTTTTGCGATAGGCCGCGTGCTCGGCTATAAAGTAGTATGCTGGATAGTGGGAAAAGACGACCTCGATAAGTGGCTGGATAAGATAAAGGGCAAGGACTACCTCATTTTGACGCTGATGTTTTTATTGCCTCTCTTCCCCGACGACATACTCTGTTTTGTGGCGGGGCTGTCCTCGATGACGTGGCCGTTCTTCCTTGTGATGATAGTTATTTCGAGGCTGATATCGAGCTTTACCGTCACGCTCTCGTTAGATCTCATCCCGTTCACCACATGGTGGGGCATACTCATTTGGATACTGCTGGCGGCGGCAGTTGTGGCCGCTTTCTGGCTCGTATTGAAGTATTCGGATAAGATCGACGCCTTCATAAAAAGAAAATTCAAAATGGGTGAAAGGCGCGACAAAAGGGAAGAAAACAAAGATAACAAGTGAGCTTACGCTCTACACAGAGGAAAAGAGGATATGAAGGTTGCAGTCATAGGTGCGGGAGCGGCAGGGCTAATGGCGGCGTATGCCGCCGCCGAGCGCGGAAATGAAGTGACCGTATATGATAAAAACCAAAAGTGCGGCAAAAAAATATATATTACGGGCAAGGGCAGGTGCAATTTCACCAACGCCGTCCCGCCCGCAGAGTTTTTGGAAAACGTAGTGCACGGCGCCAAATTTCTGACGAGCGCAATTTATTCATTTTCGCCCGAAAAGTGCATGCGCTTTTTTGAGGACGGCGGAATGGCTGTAAAGGTGGAGCGGGGCAACCGCGCCTTTCCGCAGTCGGACAAGGCCAGCGACGTTACAAAATGCCTTGAAAGATATTGTAAGAATGTGGGCGTGCGCATAAGCTTGAATGAAGAAGTGCGCGATTTTACAATTTTAAATAGTACTGTGTCAGACATAATAACCGACAAGGGGTGCTATCACGTCGATAAAATAATTGTCTGCACGGGCGGAAAGAGCTATCCGTCGACCGGTTCAACGGGCGACGGGTATAAATTTGCCATAAAGGCGGGGCACCATATAGCGGAGCCCAAACCCGCGCTCTGCGGGCTCGACCTTTCGGGCAGTTACTTCAAAGTCATGCAGGGGCTTACCTTAAAGAATGTCCGCCTGACCGTGAAACACGGGCAAAAGACGCTCTTTTCGGACATCGGCGAAATGCTTTTTACGCACTTCGGGGTGTCCGGCCCGCTCGTTCTTTCGGCTTCGAGCCTCATAGCCCGCCTTCCTTTGAAGGAGGTCGCGCTTTCCGTCGATTTTAAACCAGGGCTCGACGAAAGGATGCTCGATGCCAGATTGCTGCGCGATTTTGCCGAGGCGCCCAATAAGTCCCTGTTCAACTGTCTGAAGGGGCTTCTGCCTGTCGCATGCATTGGCGAGGTGCTGTCGCGCTCGGGCATAGACGGCGGCAAAAAAGTCAATGCCGTCACTCGCGGCGAGCGCGCCGCGCTGTTGACAAACATAAAAAAATTTGATATCATCGTAAAGTCGCTGCGCTCCTTCGACGAGGCCATAATTACCTCGGGCGGGGTCAGCGTTATGGAGATAGACCCCAAGACTATGGAGAGCAGGCTTGTGCGCGGGCTGTATTTTTGCGGCGAAGTTCTCGACGTCGACGCCTTCACGGGAGGTTTCAATCTGCAGATAGCCTTTTCCACGGGCTATGCCGCAGGGCGCTCGATCTCCCCATGATATTTTACGATATTTTTTAAAAAAGGACAAACTCATATGAAAGCCATTCGCGGAGCGACTACGCTCGCCGCCGACGAGCCCTCGGAGATGAGGGGCAAGGTGAGGGAACTGCTTGAAAGAATAGTTTCCGCCAACAAACTGCGCGTCGGCGATATCATCTGTATAATGTTTTCCTCCACGGCGGACATCCGCTGCATGTATCCCGCCAAGGCGGCGAGAGAGGCGGGCTTTTCGGCCTGTCCGCTCTATTCGTCGTCCGAACCCGAAATCGACGGCTCGCTCGATCTCTGCGTGCGCGTAATGGTGCTCGCCGATATCGACCGCGCGCCCAAGCCCGTCTACCTGCACGGGGCGCGCGTTTTAAGGAGAGACGTGGCGCAGATCATAAATATCGCGCTCGACGGCCCGGCGGGCAGCGGCAAGAGCACGGTGGCCAAAATGGTCGCCAAAAAGTTCGATATCCTCTATCTCGATACGGGCGCCATGTACCGCGCGGCGGCCCTCAAGTGTGTGAAGGAGGGCGTCGACTACGCCGAAGGCAGTCAGGTGGAGAGGGTGGTCGGCAATATCGACCTCAAAGTCGAATACCGCGACGGCAGGCAGCTCACCCTTCTGGACGGCGCCGACGTGTCGGATCAGATCCGCACGCCCCAGATATCCATGCTCGCCTCCTATGTTTCGGCCTATCCCTTCGTCAGAAAAAAGATGGTCGAACTGCAGAGGAGGATAGCCTCCGAGGTGTCCTGCATACTCGACGGCAGGGATATCGGCACCAACGTGCTGCCCGACTGTCCCTTTAAATTTTACCTCACCGCCTCGCCCGAGGTCAGGGCGCGCCGCAGATACGAGGAGGAGAGGGCCAAGGGCTCTTCCGTAACATTCGAGGATACGCTTAAAGAGCTCAACGAGCGGGACGCGCAGGACAGGAACCGCGCCGTCGCCCCGCTGAAGTGCGCCGACGACGCCGTAGTCGTCGACACCTCCGAAATGACCGCCGAAGAGGTGGCCGATACCATCTGCCGGAAGATACAGGAAAGCATCTGAAAAAGGACGGAGAAGCCGGATAATGACAGAACAGAGAGAACTCGAGCGCGTCAGAAAACTGCGCAGGACATTCGACAGGTTGAGGGTGGCCGAAAAGATAATTTTCAGGCCCCTGTTTCCCTATAAAAAACACGGCAATCTCACCCGCCACAACGATGGCCCCCTCATCATAGTGGGAAACCACTACAGCATATGGGACGTCATCCCCGCCGCCATGTGCACCGACAGGGCCATACACTTTATGGCCAAGAGCCAGCTCTACGACATAAAGATAGGTAAATGGCGGATAGGCGAGGCGGCCTTTAAGTGGCTGCAGTGCATATGCGTAAAGAGGGACGGCACCGACGTTCAGGCCATCAAAACCTGCCTGAAGTACCTTAAAAACGGCGAAGTCATCAATATTTTCCCCGAGGGAACGCGCAACCATTCCTACGACAGCTTTCTGCCCTTCCACGGCGGCGCGGCGGCGCTGGCCATCAAGACGCATGCGCCCATCGTGCCCGTCATAGAGGTGGAGAGGATAAGGTTTTTGCACAGGGTGGACGTCGTCTACGGCGATCCCATCTATCTTACCAAATACTACGGCAAAAAGCTGACCGCCGAACAGATGGACGAAGTCGACGAGTGGCTGAGGTCGGTGATGATGAACATGCGTCAGGCGTTTATCGACAGGCACCGCCCTTCGTTAAAGCCTTTAAAGCCCAAAAAGAGTAAAAAATAATGCGCGTCACAATAGCAAAGAACAGCGGCTTCTGCCGCGGAGTGCAGCATGCCGTGGACACGGCCATGAGCGTGCCCGCCGAAAACACCTATGTGCTCGGCGAAATAATACACAACGCCCACGTCGTCGACGCCATAAAGGCCAAGGGCATAACCACCGTCGACGATCTTGCCGAAGTGCCCGACGGCGCCACGGTCATCTTCCGTTCGCACGGCGTGCCCGCATCCTATTACAGCGAGTGCGAAAGAAGGGGTATCGAGATAATCGACTGCACCTGCAGCTTTGTGCGCAACACCCAGCGCATCGTAAAGGAGCAGTCGGAGCAGGGCAGAACGGTAGTTATCGTCGGCGAGGCCACCCATCCCGAGGTGATAGGGCTCGTCGGCTGGTGCTCGGGCGAGGCCGTTGTGGTGAGGGATACGCAGTGCGATCTTGCGGCCATAAAGGACAAAGACGTGTGCGTAGTTGCTCAAACTACCTTTTCGGTAGAAAAATTTGAGAAAATAATAGAAAATATTAAAAATCTGTGTGAAAAAACAGTTGCTGTTTTCAAAACAATTTGTTATACTACTTATGGTCGTCAATTTGAGGCGGCCGATCTGTCGCGCCGTTGTGAGGCAATGCTCGTCATAGGCGGCCTCAACAGCAGCAACACCAACAAGCTTTACGAAGTGTGCGCGGCAAACTGCAAAAACGTGTTTCGGCTTTCGGGTCCCGAGGATCTGGATTTCGATAAAATCAAAAATTTTAAAAGCGTAGGTATTGTTTCAGGGGCGTCAACCCCGATGGCGCAAAACCGGGAGGTTCTCTTAAAGATGGAAGAAAAAAGCACAGAAGTAAACGCAACCAACTCCATGGAGGATGTGGTTGCAAAGATCGACAGCGAATCGAAGTTCAAAAAGGGTCAGATAGTCACCGCTACCATATCGGAAGCGACCGACGACGGCCTGCAGATCCTTTTGCCCTTCTCTAAAAAGGAAATTCCTTTGAGCAAGGACGAGCTTGACTGCGAAGAATACAACGCCGCCGAATATGCAAGCAAGGTCGGCGAAACAATCGATTTGTTGGTCGTTGAGCTTAAGCCCTCTTTAAAGCTCTCGCAGAAGATGATAAAGATACTTGCCGAGGAGGAGGCAGTCATTGCCGATATCGAGGCAGGCAAGGAATTCCAGGTTGAGTGCACCGGTTACAACAAGGGCGGCCTTACTTCGGCCCTCGGAACTTATTCGGTATTTGTTCCCGCCAAGGAGATTCGTCCCAGTTTTGTTAAAGATCTCACCAAGTATGTAGGCAAGACTCTCCGTCTGCGCGCCCTCGAAGTCAAGAAGGACGGCAGGAAGAAGGAGATAATAGCTTCCCAGCGCGTCATCCTTCAGGAAGAAAGGGACGCAAGAGAGGCAGCCAAGGCCGCAAAGGAAGAGGAGTTCTTCGCAAATATCGCCGTGGGCGACGTTGTAGAGGGCAAGGTAGAGAGGGTGACCTCTTTCGGCGCCTTCGTATCCGTCAACGGTTTCGACTGTCTTGCTCACATCTCCGATCTGTCGTGGACGGGCGCAAAGGCCGTTACCGACGTTCTCGAGATAGGCAAGGTATATAACTTCAAGGTGCTCAAGGTCGACAAGGACAACAAGAAGGTCTCCATCGGCTACAAGCAGCTTCAGCCCCAGCCTTGGGACACCGTTGCAGACAAGTACGCCGTAGGCGAGACCATCCACGGCAAGGTAGTCCGCATTGTTCCCTTCGGCGCCTTCATAGAGGTTGAAAAGGGCATCGACGGCCTCGTTCACGTTTCGCAGATAAGCTACGAGAGGATCGAAACTCCCGCTTCCGTGCTCAACGTCGGCGACGAAGTTGACGCCAAGATCATCTCGCTCGATCCCGCAGCCAAGAAGATGAACCTCTCCATAAAGGCGCTGCTCGCCGAACCCGAGAGGAAGCCCAGGGCCGAGAGAAAGGAGAGCGACGAATCGTCCTCGAAAAGGAGCCGCGCTCCCAGAAGGGCCGACGACGAGTATTCCGATTGGAACGAGGGCTCTATCTCCATAGGTACTTCGCTCGGCGATCTGCTTGCCGACGCTCAGAAGAACAACAAGTAATTATCCGTAAGGCAGCGGCCGCGGCGCAGGTATGCGCCGCGGCCCTTTTCGCGTATAACAAAATTTTATGTGCCCGACAGTTTAAGCGTTTTTTTGCGCGGTTATATATATTATGTTATGATGACCGCCTGCCGATATGTACACATGAGCAGGCGCGCTCGAGGAGGCAACAATTTACGATGAAACAGGGAAACATTAAGATATCCAGCGAAAACATGATGCCCATAATCAAAAAATGGCTGTATTCGGACAAAGACATTTTTCTGAGGGAGATAGTCGCCAACGGCATAGACGCGATAACCAAGTTCAAAAAGCTCGTGTCCATGGGCACGGCCACGGAGACCGAGGGCGAGGAGTACTGCGTAAAGATAACGGCGGACAAGGACGCAAAGACGCTCACCGTTGAGGACAACGGTATAGGCATGTCCGAAGAGGAAGTTGAAAAGTATATCACGCAGATAGCCTTCTCCGGCGCCTCCGACTTCCTTGCAAAATACGAAAAGGCGGGTGGCGAAGGCATCATAGGCCACTTCGGTCTGGGCTTCTATTCGGCCTACATGGTTTCGGACAATGTTGAAATAATCACCAAGTCGTACGACGGCAGCCCCGCCGTGCATTGGCAGTCGGACGGCGACAAGACGTACACCATAGAGGAGTGCGACAAAAAGGAGCGCGGCACAAAGATAATAATGCACATTGCCGATGGGGAAAAGGAATTCCTCGAAGAGGGCAAGATACGAGAGCTCGTCAGAAAATACTGCTCCTTCATGCCCTACAATATCTATGTCGGCTACAAGGGCGACGGCAAGGATAAGCCGCTAAATACCACAACGCCCCTCTATATGAAGCCCGTCAAGGACTGCACCGACGAGGAATACACTTCCTTCTATTCGGATACCTTCATGGACTTCACTCCGCCCATCTTCTGGGTGCACCTCGACATGGATTATCCCTTCCGCCTCAAGGGCATACTCTATTTCCCCAAGGTAAAGAACAAGCTCGAGCTCGAGCGCGGAAAGGTAAAGCTGTACTGCAATCAGGTGTTCATCGCCGACAATATCAAGGAAGTCATTCCCGAGTTCCTCATGCTCTTAAACGGCGTGATCGACTGTCCCGACATTCCCCTCAACGTTTCGCGATCCTTCCTGCAGAACGACAGGCAGGTGCAGCGCATCTCCAAATATATTACGAGAAAGGTGGCCGACAAACTCGTCGCGCTCTTCAAAAATGACAGAAAGAAGTTCGAGGAGTGCTGGGGAGATCTTGCCAACTTCGTAAAGTTCGGCTGCATCAAGGACGAGGACTTCTATCAGAGAGTCAAGGACATAATAATCTACAAGGACATAAACGGCGAGTACAAAAACCTCAACGAATTTTTGGGCCTGCCCGCCGAGAGCGCGGAGGACGACAAGGAGGACAAGGCAAAGGACGCTTCTGCCGACGATAAGGAGCAGAAGGCCGAACATTCGACAATTTACTACGTCTCCGACGAACAGCAGCAGGCGCAGTATATAAAGATGTTCAAGGACGCCTCGCTCAACGCCATAATCTGCGATAACTTCATCGATCCCCATTTTGTCAGCTATCTCGAGTACAAGCAGCCCTCAAAATTAAAGTTCATGCGCATCGACGCCGACATAGCGGGCGCGCTCAAGGGCGACGACAGCGCCGAGGACAGCGTGCTCGTCGATATCTTCAAAAACGCCATAGGCGACGACAAGCTGACGATAAAGACCGAGTCGTTAAAAAACACCGACGTGCCCGCCGTCATCAACGTAGACGAGTACATGCGCAGATACTCCGAGATGGGCGCCTTCTACGGCATGAGCGGCGGCGCCGTCGCCAAGACCATAATAGTCAACACGGCCAATCCCGTAGTTGCAAAGATAAAGGAGCTGGACGATGGAAAGCAGAAATTTGTGGCCGGCTACATCTATTCGCTGGCGCTGCTCGCCTTCAGAAAGCTGACGCCCGAGGAGTTCGACAAGTTCAACGGCGACACTCTGGCCATGCTCTCCGACTACATTAAGTAACAGATCCTCAATAAATAAATTTATGCCTCCCCGCGCGGTGCGCGTGGGGAGGCATTTTTGCGCCTTGAAAATAATATCATAGAGCGTGAAACTTTCCTTTCTTCCGCCCGCGCTCAGGCGCGCGATAGACTGCCTCAATTTAAATTATCTCACCGAGATAAGGATCAGGAGGGGACAACCTGTAATAATCGAGTATCGCGGAGAATATGTATATGTAAACGGCTGTGGCGCCACCCGCGACCGCAGGGGCGCGATATGCGTTTCCGACGTCGACGGATTGCTCAACGGCGCCCTTTCGGGCAGCGTGTACGCCTATGCCGAGCAGCTCAAGCGCTCTTACGTCACCCTTGACGGCGGCGTAAGGATAGGCATTGCGGGCGAGTACGTCACGCGCGGAGCAAACATAGAGGGGGTGAGAGCCGTAACCTCCTTAAATATCCGCATCCCGCACGACATAAGGGGCTGCGCCGATCGCCTTGCCGCACTGTGCGGCGAGGGCCCCAAGGGGGCGCTGATATTCTCGCCGCCGGGGTTCGGCAAGACGACAATGCTGCGCGACCTCGCGCGCCGGCTTTCGGCAAGATACAACGTAGTTGTCATAGACGAGCGCGGCGAGCTCTCCGCCGCCGACTGCCAAGGGGACGGGTACTTTCTCGGCGAGAGGTGCGACGTCTTTCGCGGCGGGCACAAACTCGCCTGTTTTTACGCGGCGATAAGGGCGATGAAGCCGCAGGCGATAGTCACCGACGAGCTGTACGGCGACGAGGATTTCGGCGCCGTAAAATACGCCGCCGACTGCGGCATAGCCGTGTGCGCCTCGACGCACGTCACGCGCGAGGACGCGCTTAAAGGGCTGCCCTTCGATTATTTCTGCCGTCTGACGGGCATCGGCAAAGAGGTCATCGTGTATGATAAAAATTTTAACGCTGTGCGCGATAATTGCGGGCACGACGGCGATAGGCGTGCTGCTCTCGGCCGATAAAAAGAGGCGCGCGGGTGTATATGAAGAGTTGTACGAATTCAACGAACGCATGCTCATCAATCTTCGCTACGGCGGAAGGCGGGTGGGAGAAATTTCCTCGGGCTGCAAGTACATGGCCGATATCCTTGCGGGCAAGAGCGTGCTCGGCGGCGAGGACGACAGATTTTTGCGCGAATACTCCAAGAGCCTCGGCGTGAGCGACAGCTCGTCGCAGATAGATTATCTGGTTGAACGGCGTCCGCAGATAAAGAAGCTGAGGGACGAGAGCGCCGAAAACTATAAAAAATACAGCTCCATGTACATTAAGATAGCCTTGATGGCCGGCGTTCTCATCGCCGTGTTGCTTGCATAGATGGATATAAGCATACTTTTCAAGATAGCCGCAGTCGGCATAATAGTCACCGTCATCTGTCAGGTACTCAAAAAGTCCGACCGCGACGACATAGCCACCGTAGTCAGCCTTGTCGGGCTGGTGATAGTGCTTACCGTCGTCATCTCGATGATAGTCGACCTGTTCGGCCAGATAAAGGAACTTTTCGAGTTGTTCTGATGATACTTAAACTGTGCTGCGTGGCCGTGATCACGGCGGTGACCGCCGTAATATTGAAGGCGAACAGACCCGAATATGTGCCCATGTGCCTGACGGCAGGGGGGATACTCCTCGTTCTGACGGGCTTTGACTACCTTTCGGCCAGCCTGAGCTTCATAAAAAAATTTACCGAGCAGACGGGCATAGACTCCTCAGTCGTAAGAACGGTATTCAAAGCCGTTGGGACGGGGTATGTTATAGAACTGACGGCGGGGGCGGTAAAAGACCTTGGTTTCGACAGCGTTGCGGACAAGCTTGTGATGTGCGGAAGGTTTATCATCTTCGCGCTCTCGCTGCCCATCCTCGGCTCCATGTTCTCCGCAATTATTTCGCTGGCGGGGGGAGCATGAGATCCAAAATAATTTTGGCCGCCGTCGTCGCCGCGCTGTGCGTGGCGCTCGCCGTGTTGTGCCCCGCCGCGTTTGCCGACGACGGCGGCGAGCAGCTAAACGAAAATATCTCCGACATTCTCGACGGCCTCGACCTCGAGGCGCTCGACCAATATCTCAAAGAGTACGGCGACGAGTTTTCCTTCTCCTACGGAGAGGACGCGAGGAGCATGATAGAGTACCTTATAAAGGGCGACCTCAAGGCCGACTACTCGGGTTACATTGCCGAGTTGCTCTCCGTCATATTCAAAAACGCGCTCTCCCTCGTGCCGGCATTTGCTCAGATAATCGCTCTGGCTCTGCTGTGCGCCGTGCTGCGCAGCGCCGAGGGCAGCATAATGAAGGGCAGCGTATCTTCGGTCGTGCGCGTCATTTGCTACGCGCTGATGATAACCATTCTTGCCGCCATGCTCGGCGGCGTGGCGGGCTATGCGCTGGAGTGCGTCGACATGATAAGGCTGCAGGCCGAGATAGTCACGCCCATACTCGTCACGCTGACAATCCTCGCGGGCGGCGGCAGTTCGGGCGCCGTCTTTCAGCCCGCCGCGCTCTTTGTGTCGGGCGGGGCGGTGGAGCTCGTCTCTCATCTCGTATTTCCCGCGACGACGGCCGTGGTGATGATTAATTTCATCTCCAAACTGTCGCCCGACTTCAATTTTTCGGGCACGGCGGCGCTGATAAAAAATATTCTGAAGTGGACGATAGGAATAACTTTAGCCGTGTTTTCGCTCTTCATAACCGTGCAGGGCGCGGCATCGTCCCTCTTCGACGGCATATTCTTCAAGGCGGCCAAGTATCTTGTGGGAAGTTCGGTGCCCATAGTCGGCAATTTCCTGTCGGCAGGCGTCGACATGGTGGTAGCCGCAGGCTCGGTGGTAAAGAGCGCCGTAGGCATAGTGGGGATAGTGCTGCTTGTGGCGCAGATCGCTCCGCCCATAGTGCTGTTCGCCTGTTTTTCGCTCATGCTCAAATTTTCCGCCGCCGTCATACAGCCTCTCGGCGAGAGCACGGCCTATTCGCTGCTCTCCGATCTGGCCTCGGATATAGAATACTTCATAGCGGGACTTGCAACGGCGGCCTTTATGTACGCCCTCCTTGTAATGCTTATGATAGGCTCGGCGGGGTATTTTGTATGAGCGAATACATACTTGCCGCCGCGGGTGCCATCTTTTTAAGCGTTGTCGTCGGCCTGATAATCCCCGAGGGCAGACTCAAAAAGGCCGTCAGTTTTGTGGTGAGGATAGCCTGCATCTGCCTGCTCGTGTCGCCCGTTCTGACGATATTCGATGTCGACATAAAGAGCGACGGCGGGCAGGGCGCCGACTACGAATATATCTCTGAGATGTACTCGCTTACGCAGAGCAGAGAGCTCGAAGGCATGCTCGAAGAGCGCTTCGGCTGCGACATGGCGGCCGATGTGGAGATAGTCTACGAGGACGGCGCGTTCAGGGAAAAGGGTGTGAAAATCGTGACCGATAAAGTCGAAGAAGCACTAATCGACGATATCGTATCATATTTGAAGGAGCTCGGGTATATAAATATAAACGTAAATGAAAAAGCTTATCGAGGTGCTCAAGGCCAATAAAAATATACTCGTCATAGCCGCCATAGTGCTCGCGCTTGTCATTCTCGTGGTCGTGTTCAACGGCGGCGGTGACGGGGAGGACGGCGCGGCCGTCAGCGACGACGAACAGCGGCTGCAGACCATTCTTTCGCACATGGAGGGCGTGGGGGAGAGCCGGGTTATGATAAGCCGGGGCGAGGACGGCATAGACGGCGTAGTCATAGTGTGCGACGGCGCCGAAAACATAATGACGCGCAGCGACATATTGAACGCCGTTTCCACGGCGCTGAATATCGATAAAAATATCATAGCAATTTACGCTATGCAATAAAAGGAGAAGTTTTATGACCAAAAAGAAAAAGATCATCATCATGTCATCGCTGGTGTTCCTGCTTGCGGTGACGGCAGTGCTCAACGTGCTGCTTGTGACCAACAATGCCTCGGCGGACGACGGCGCCGTTACCACGGCCAACTACTTTACCACCTATCGCGCCGAACGCACCTCTACGCGCAGCGAAGAACTTCTGCAGCTCGACAGCGTTATAGAGCTGTACGAGGAGGGCAGCGAGAGGTACGAACAGGCCGTAGACTTAAAGCTTCAGATAGTCGAGATAATGGAGGATGAGCTCGTGCTCGAAACCATGATAAAGTCGCTCGGCTTCTCCGACGCCGTCGTGTCGATAGGCATGGACTCGGACAACGTAAACGTGTTCATAAACTCCGACGAGCTGTCCACCGATACGGCGCTGTCCATATATAACGCCCTGAGGAACGAGGCGGGGGTTGCGCCCACAAACATAATTATTATGCCCGTTTATTCACAAATTTGAAAACAAATTTGAAAATAAGTGTTGCAAAATGTATAAAGCTGTGCTATAATATAGAAAAGCGGTAAAGCTTTCAGGAGAAATTTATGGCACATATCAGACCCGACAACGCCCAGAAGGGTAAAATTTCTTACAACGCGGGGATAGTCAGCGGCATTGTTTCGCTCGCCGTTTCCGAGGTCGACGGAGTCAGCCTGCTCAACACCAAGAGCAAGGGCATAAAGCTCATGTTTGAAAAACAGGGCATTGTCGCCGATATCAGCGTCGTCGTCGACTACGGCTACAACGTGCCCTCGCTGGCCTTCCGCATCCAGCAGTCGATAAAACACAACGTTGAGTCGATGACCAAATACAAGGTCGACAAAGTCGACGTCCACATTCAGGACGTCAACTTCCCCGAAAACGCCATAATTTAAAATAATTTATCCCGTATTCCCTTAAATTATTTTAAGGGAATACTTTGCGTTTGCCATAATTTATTTGTTTTTGCGATAATTCAGAGGACTACAATGAGGACGATAGCAAGAGAGACGGTATTCAAAATAATATTTTCAACGCAGTTCGGCGGCGAGGCCGACAGGGGCGTGCGCACGGCGCTGTACAGGGCCAATAAACTTACCGACGAGGACGTGGCTTACTGCGAGAGGGTGCTTGCCGTCATTTCGGAGCACTCGGAACAATTCGGCTGTCTTTTGGACGAGCACTCGGCCTCCTTCCCCGAAAAGCGCATTTTTCCTGCGGATAAGAGCATAATGTTTGTCGCCCTCGCCGAGATACTCTATATGGACGACATTCCCGACAAGGTTTCTTTAAACGAGGCGGCCAATATCGCCTCGAAATACTCTTCCGAAAAGAGCGCCTCCTTCATAACGGGCGTGCTTTCGGCGATCTGCGGAGGCAAAAATGTATAAACTCATCGACGGAAAGGCCCATTCGGCCGCCCTTCGCGGCGACATTGCCGAGGGCGCGGCCCTCTTTTTAAAGCAACATTCAAGGCAGGTGGGGCTCGCCGTGGTGCTGATCGGCGACGATCCCGCCTCGCAAGTTTATGTGCGCAACAAGATAAAGGGCTGCGAACAGACGGGCATTAAATCGTTCGCCTATTATCTGCCCGCCGATTGCACGCAGGCGCAGGCGGAGGAGCTGGTGCGCTCTCTGGCCTCCGACGACGGCGTCGACGGCATACTCGTGCAGCTGCCCCTTCCCAAGGGGCTGGACGCCGCAAAGCTGCTTTCGCTCATTCCCGTCGAAAAGGATGTCGACGGCTTTTCGCAGGAAAATATAGGGAGGCTGTGCATGAACGAGCCCTGCCTTGCGGCTTGCACGCCCAACGGTGTAATGCGAATGCTCGAGCGCGAGGGCATAGAGGTGCGCGGCAGGCGCGCCGTAGTCGTCGGCCGCTCCAATATCGTCGGCAAGCCCATGGCCATGCTTCTGCTCAACGCCGACGCCACCGTGACGGTCTGCCACAGCAAGACGCAAAATCTTAAAAAGATCTGCTCGGAGGCCGACATACTCGTGGCGGCCATAGGCAGGCCCAAATTCATATCGGCCGACATGGTAAAGGAGGGAGCCGTAGTTATCGACGTGGGCATGGACCGCGACGAAAACGGCAAACTCTGCGGCGACGTCGACTTCGATAACGTAAAGGACAAGTGCTCGTACATAACTCCCGTTCCGGGAGGCGTCGGGCCAATGACCATAACCATGCTGCTCTACAATACTCTTACGGCCGCCGAGAGGAGGGCTGTCAAATGAGCGCGACGTTCGACTCGCAATATAAAAAATACCTTGCGGTCTTTGAAGAGAGGCTGGAAAAATTCTGCGCTTCCCTCGACTGCAAGCCCGATATTTTAAAGGACAGCCTCGTCTACAGCCTCAAGCTGGGCGGTAAGAGGGTGAGGCCCGTTCTGATGCTCGCCGTCGCCGACATGATAGGCACGGGCGTTGAAAAGGTGCTCAACTTTGCGCTCGCGCTCGAGCTCATTCACACATATTCGCTCATACACGACGACCTGCCCGACATGGACAACGACGACTACCGCCGCGGCAAACCTTCCAACCACAAGGTGTTCGGGGCGGGCAATGCCATACTTGCGGGCGACGGACTGCTCAACACCGCCTATTCCATACTCTTCGAAGAGTGCTTTTCGGGCAGCGAGTACATCTCTGCGGCGAAGTGCATATGCGATTACGCGGGTATCTACGGCATGATAGCGGGGCAGTCGGCCGACCTCAAACACGAAAAGGACGCCGTTCCCGACGAGAACGTGCTCGAATTCATCTATGAAAAAAAGACGGCCCGCCTCATCACCGCGGCGACCGTCGTGCCCTCCATACTCAACGGAGGCAAATATTATCCCGAACTCAAGGCGCTGGGCAAAAAACTCGGCTATCTCTTTCAGCTCACCGACGACATTCTCGACGTCGAGGGCAACTTTGAAAAGCTTGGGAAGAGCCTCGGCAAGGACAAAAAAGAGGGCAAGCTGACGGGCGTCAGCGTGTACGGCCTCGACAACTGCAAACTGCGCGTCGACATTATCGGCGACGACTGCATAAGGATAATAGACGGGATAGGCGGCGACGGGGCCTTTTTGTACGACTTCGTCAACTTTATCAAGACAAGAATGGGTTGAAAATGATAGATCTCAACGGGCAGATACCCGACCTCAAGGGCATGTCGGCAGAGGAGCTCGGCGACCTCTGCGATACCCTCCGCAGCAAAATCGTAGACACGGTTATGAGAAACGGCGGCCATCTCTCCTCCAATCTCGGAATGGTCGAGCTGACCGTCGCGCTTCACTATGTCTTTGATTTTCCCAAGGACAAGCTGATATTCGACGTCGGACACCAATGCTATACCCATAAGCTGCTGACGGGCAGGGCGGACAGATTTTCCACTCTGCGCAAGCTGGGCGGCATTTCGGGCTTTCCGAAGAGGGAAGAGAGCGTGTACGACTGCTACAACACGGGGCACGCCGGCACTTCGATATCGGCCGCGCTGGGCATAGCCAAGGCGCGCGACATAAAGGGGGAGGACTTTTCGGTCATCGCCGTCATAGGCGACGGCTCCTTCAACAACGGGCTCGTGTACGAGGCCTTCAACAGCGTAAGCCAGATAAATTCCAACATACTCATCATAATAAACGACAACCACATGTCGATATCGCCCACCGTCGGCTCCATGCACGAATATTTAGAGGAGCTGAGCGCCGAGAGCGAACAGCGCGCCAAGAGAAAGAGGCACGAGACCATTTTCGAGCGCTTCGGCCTGAGCTACGACGGCGTTTACGACGGAAACGACCTCGGCTGTATGATACAAAAGCTTACGGCCATAAAGGCCGAGCTCAAAAAAAGGCCGATAATTCTTCACGTTGTGACAAAGAAGGGCAAGGGCTATCTCTACTGCGAGGAGAACCCGCAGGAGACGCACGGCATATCGGCGGGACAGGCGGTCTCAACGGAGTATTCGGCCGTGCTCGGAAATACTCTGACCCGTATGGCCGAGGAGGACGGGCGCATAGTCGCCGTCACCGCCGCTATGACGCCCAGCCTCGGACTTTCGCAGTTCTTTGAAAGATACCCCGAGCGCTCCATCGACGTCGGCATCTGCGAGTCGCACGCCGCCGTGGTGTGCGCGGGGCTGGCCACCGAGGGCATGCGGCCGTACTACGCCGTCTACTCCACATTTCTGCAGCGCGCCTTCGACGAAGTCGTAGTCGACATCTGCAGCCAGGATCTGCCCGTCACTCTCTGTATTGACCGCGCGGGCATTTCGGGTTCGGACGGCGAGACCCATCAGGGGGAGTTCGATCTCTCCTTCCTGTCGCTCATCCCCAACCTTACCATAGCCGTGCCCAAGGACACCGACGAGTTTTGCCGCATGCTCAGGGCCTCGGCCTCGTTCGGCCACCCGCTGGCCATAAGATATCCCAAGGACGGCTTTGAAACCTTCGGGGGCGGCGATCTGCAATTCGGCAGATGGGAAAAACTGAGGGAGGGGGGCGACTGCGCCATAATCGCCTGCGGCGAGCGCATGATCAGCCTTGCTCTCGAGGCAGCGAGAAGGGCGGCGGAGAGCGGCATAGAGTGTGCCGTAGTCAACGCACGCTTTGTCAAGCCGCTCGACAGGGACATGCTCGACAGCCTCGGCCAGAGGTGCGTCGTCACCATGGAGGACAACGCCCTCATCGGCGGGCTGGGCTCTATGGTCGACGGCTACTATTCGCTCAGCGGAAAGCTGATAAAGAATTTTGCCTACCCCGACGAATTCATCCCCCACGGCAGCGTGGGCGAACTCATAAAAAAATACGGCATCTCTGTGGACGCCGTCTGCCGATATATCATAGCAAATGCGCATAGATAGACAACTTTCCTCCCGCTTCGGCTCGCGCACGAAGGCGGCGGAGGCGATAGAGAGGGGTCTCGTGCTCGTCAACGGCCATACCGTCAGACCGTCGTTCGAGGTGAGCGATGCCGATATGATAACCTTTGTCGAGGCCGAAGAGAGCTACGTTTCCAACGGCGGCTACAAGCTCGCCAAGGCTCTAAAGGACTTTGCGCTCGACGTCGGCGGCAAAATTTTTGCCGACGTGGGCGCGAGTAACGGCGGTTTTACCGACTGTCTTTTAAAAAACGGCGCAGACAAGGTGTATTGTATCGACGTCGGCGAAAACCAGCTCGACGCCTCGCTGCTCGATAAAAATATCGTCATCATAGATAACTTCAACGCGCGCGACCTGACTAAGGAGCTCTTCTGCGAGGAACTCGACGGCGCCGTAATAGACGTCAGTTTCATTTCGCTCACGCTCGTGCTCGGCCCCGTCGCAGACGTGCTGAGCGACGGAAAATATATAATAGCCCTCATAAAGCCGCAGTTCGAGTGCGGCGGGGGCAGAGTGGGGAAGAGGGGCGTTGTAAAAGAGCCCCGCGTCCGCCGCGAGGCAATAAAAAAGATATACGGCTTTGCCGTCGGTGTCGGTCTTGCGCCCGAGGCGCTCACCTGCGCCCCCGTCCGCGAGGGTAAGAACAGGGAGTACCTGATAAAACTTGTAAAGGGCGGCAGGGCCGCCGAGCTAAAAAATCTGTTGTCCGCCGTCGACGTCTGAAAATATTTTACAATTTATTTTTAAAATTAACGCCCAAACGCTTGCATATTTGCATTGAGTGTGGTATAATTATTCAAATGGGAAAGATAGGGCTTTTTTTTAAAAGAGACTATTGCGGCGAAGGAGAGGGGCACGACGCCATTGTCCGCGCCGTATCCGCCAAGGCGGGGGATTGCAGGGAGGTGTTCGGCGCCTCCGATCTCGACGGGCTCGAAGTTTTAATGGTGTTCGGCGGGGACGGTACAATTCTTACGCTCGCTTCCGAGTGCGCCCGGCGCGGCATCAAGATCATGGGCGTAAATTACGGGCACGTCGGCTTTCTCGCCGAGTTCGAGCCCGAGCGCCTCGACGAGGCTATAGAGCTCATTCTCTCGGGCGACTACCACACCGAGCAGCGCAGCATGCTGCGCATATTTTATGAGGGCGAGCAGTATTTTGCCCTCAACGACCTTGTAATACAGCGCTGTACTTCGGGCAGCGACTTTACAAATACCATAAGCCTGCGTGCCGCGATAGACGGCGCCATCGTCGATAACTACACCGCCGACGGGCTGATAGTCAGCACGCCGACGGGATCCACCGCCTATTCGCTTGCGGCGGGAGGCTCCGTCCTCACGCCCGATATAGGCGCCTTTATCATGACGCCCATCTGCGCTCACTCGCTTCATTCCCGCCCCGTTGTGTTTGGCGACAGGTCTACGCTGACGATCGACCGCCTCGACAGGAGGGGTGCCGTCAACGTAGTCGTCGACGGAAACACCGTTGCCACGGTGTGCGAAATGAGCCGTGTAAAGGTGATAAAGGCCGACAGAAAGGTCACATTCATCACTTCTTCCGACAATAATTTTTTCAATAAATTATTGATAAAACTAAACATATGGAGCAAATAATTATGCACAGGAACGCCAGACAAGCAGCCATTCTCGACATTATTTCCAAAATGGATGTCGAAACACAGGAGGAGTTGTGCGCCGAGCTCTCCAAGCTCAACTTCAATGTAACGCAGGCTACAATCTCCCGCGATATCAAGGATCTGCACCTCTATAAGGTGGCCGGCACTACTAAGAAGTATAAGTACGCGTATATCGAAAACGACGGCGACGCCGTGACCAATAAAATGCGCAATCTCTTCCGCGAGTGCGTTCAGAACATAAATTACGCAAACAACATTATAGTCATCAAAACTCTGCGCGGCAACGGTTCCACCGCAGGTACGTTTGTCGATTCCCTTCAGTACCTTGAGATAATAGGCACGGTTGCGGGCGACGACACCGTTCTCATCGTAGTGGACAGCAACGAGGACGCCGCCGAAGTTGCAGACAGGCTCAAGGAATACATTAAATAATTTGCCCTTTTTATGCTGTACAGACTGCAGATAAAAAATATCGCACTCATCGACAGCGCGGATATCATATTCGACGGCCGCCTGAACGTGCTCTCCGGCGAGACGGGTTCGGGCAAGTCGGTAATACTCGATTCCATCAACTTTGCGCTCGGTTCCAAGGCGGACAAGAGCATGATAAGATTCGGCGAGGACGAGGCATCCGTCCGCGCCGAATTTGAAGTATCGCCCTCTTCCGCCGCAGCGCAGGCCGTGGAAGATCTCGACATTGAGTGCGACGGCCACATCATAATCACCCGCCGATACAACACCGACGGGCGCGGAGGCATAAAGATAAACGGAAATACCGTTACGGCCTCCATGCTTAGAGGCGTCACCTCGCGGCTCGTCGACGTGCACGGGCAGAGCGAGCATTTCTTTCTGCTCAGCGAGGCCAATCAGCTCAAAGTGCTCGACGGGCTGTGCGGCAAGGCGGCTATCGACGTTAAGTGCGCTCTCTCTTCGGAGATAGCCAACAAAAAGGCCATCCTTTCGGATATCGCCGCGCTCGGCGGCGACGAGCAGGAACGGGCGAGGGAGCTCGATCTTCTGGACTATCAGATAAACGAGATATCCGCCGCGTCGGTCAGAGTGGGAGAGTATGACGAACTGCTCACCCGCCGCAACCTGATAAACAATACCGAAAGGATACTTTCGTCCCTCGGCGGCGCCGCTCAGGCGCTCAATTCCGACGGGGGAGTGGTCGATCTCATCTCGGCGGCGGCAAGGCAGATATCCTCTATAAGCGACCTCAGCGACGACTACGGCGACATCTGCACCCGTCTCGACGAGCTCTGCGCCGAGGCGCAGGACATTGCCGAGAGCATGGGCGACCTGTCGGACGAGGTCACCTTCGACGAGATGGAGGCGCAGCAGACCGAGGAGAGAATAGAGCTTCTGCGCGGCCTCATGAAAAAATACGGGCCCGACGAGCAGGCTGTAATAGATTTTCTCGACAGGGCGACTGCGCGCCGCGACAGCCTTTTAAACAGCGCCGATCGGCTTGAAAAGCTCAACGCCGCCCTCCAAGAGAGCGAGAAAAGGATATTTTCGCTCTGTGTCGCGCTCTCAAAGGAGAGGCAAAAGGTAGCGGCCGAATTCGAAGGCAGGGTGGTAGAGCAGCTCAAGAGCCTCAATATCCCCGACGCGCGGTTTGTTGTAGAGTTTGAAAAATTCGACAGGTCTACCGCCGACCTCAACAGCGCCAACGGCTCGGACAGAGTAAAGTTTATGTTCTCCGCCAACAAGGGCGAGCCCTTAAAGCCGTTGAACAAGGTCATTTCGGGCGGCGAGATGAGCAGGTTCATGCTCGCCATTAAGACGCAGCTCAAGGACATAAACGGCATCTCAACGTATATCTTCGACGAGATCGACGCCGGCATCAGCGGCATGACGGCCCGCACGGTGGCACAGAAGTTTATCGGCATAAGCGGCACCACGCAGATCATAGCCGTTTCGCACCTTCCGCAGGTGTGCGCGGCCAGTCATGCACAGTTTCTGATATATAAAACGGAGGAGGGCGGCAAGACGGTAACGCGCGTCAGGCGCCTGACCGACGAGCAAAAGCTCGACGAGATAATCAGACTGACGGGCAGCGTTTCTTCGGACGCCGCGCGTGAACACGCAAGACAGCTCATCTCTCAATTCAAAAAGTAAGTTGATCGGCGTCGGGGCGGATTTTCCGCCCCGACATTTTTTGGTTCTATAATAAAGTTTGGGTGAGGGAAGTCACTCAAACATTTTTTTATTGCTTCAATCATCATATCGTGAAAGCAGGCAAAAATTGCCTGCTTTTACAATAGATCAGCAATTTTACGCTGTACTTTGTCAGACATAATAACACAATTTCGTTAATGCGAATGGCGCAACGCCGTTTGCTTGACGCGGCCGCCGAAAAATATTTTAAAAAACCGAATAAGCGGCAAATCGTTGCGCACAATAAGTGTATGCTCAAACTACGCGCATTTAAGAGAGGGCTGTTTGCTCTCCTGTGTATTGCCATCTGTGCGTCGGCGATAGCGTCCACACCCGTCTACGCCGACGAGAGGGACATCCGTCTCGGCGGATTTGCCGCCGGATTTTGCCTGAACACTACCACCGTAGAAGTTGTCGGCGTATGCGAAGTGCTCACCGATAACGGCATGAAGAGCCCCGCAAAGGAGAGCGGCGTAAAGACGGGGGATGTAATAGAGAGAATAAACGGCCTTGATATAAACGGCGTATCGGACGTAAACAGGGCGCTGACCATCCCGGGCGCGGACTGCAAGATAGAAATTGCACGCGGCGACAAAACTCTCACCCTGACAGCTGCGCCCGTAAAGGACAAGGCCTCGGGCGAGAAGAGGCTGGGGCTGCTCGTAAAGGACAGCGTCAACGGCGTCGGCACGGTGACCTTTGTCGACAAGACGAACAGCGTAATGGCCACCTTGGGTCATCCCGTATCGGGGAGCGACAAAAAGATGCTCTCGGTGCGCGGCGGTAAAATATACGGCTGTGCGATATACGGCGTAAAACGCGGCGAAAAGGGACGGCCGGGCGAGCTGAAGGGCAGCATCGAGAGCGAGGTGTTTGCCGAGGCGCGCGGCAACTGCGCCTGCGGCGTGTACGGCGACCTTGCCGATAGGAGCGTATTCGACGATCTTCAAAGGATAGAAACTGCCCCTATTTCGCAGGCCAGGATGGGAAAGGCTACGATATTTTCCACGGTGGACGGCAACGAGGTGGAGCAATACGACATAAGCATAGTGAAGATAGATGTTTATAACAAGGACAACCGCAACTTTGTCATACGCGTTGAGGACGACGATCTGATCGCACGCTCGGGCGGAATAGTGCAGGGGATGAGCGGCAGCCCCATAGTGCAGAACGGCAAACTAATAGGCGCAGTAACTCACGTCTTTGTCAACGACCCGGCAATGGGGTACGGCATAGGCATAGAAAAGATGCTCGCCTCATATTAAATTGTAATTCCTCATATAATTTTTTATATGGGGAATTTTGATATTTCTGCGCTGAAGAAAAATTCCAACTATTATTTTGCCTTTATTGTCGCTGTTTCAGCAGGTATTGTGTCAGGCATAATACTTTTTAAAATTACCGATTTGACTCAATTTTTCTGCGCTTTTGCGCAAGATTACATAAAAAGGGTTTTTGAGTTCGACAACGGGGCTCTTTTTTTGAGCGCGCTGTTCAAGGAGGCGTGCGTAAACGCCCTCGCCTTTATTTTCGGCGCGGTTTTTATTAAACTTAAATTTCTGACCGTGCCCGTAATGTTTTTTCGTGCGGCGTTTGCTTCGCTCTACTGCGCCGTAATGTTCGTTTATTGCGGATTTTCGGGTGTGATGACGGGCGTTGTCGTCTATATTCCCTATACGCTCCTTTGCTTTGCGGGCGGAGCTATGATATTTTCTTCGTCTTGTTTTACCTTGCGCCGACCTGTTTTGCTGCCTGTTGCCGTTACTTTTGCCGAGGCGCTTTTGCTCGTTATTCTGGTAAATACCGTCTTTCGCGTGATTGTCGTTATCTGAGCAGCCTTTTTTTCTATGCTTCTTTTGGTGCCGTACTCTTTTCGGTCGTGTGCAATTTTGAGCATAGTTTTTAAATTTTTGCTCAAACTGTTTGCATGAAAAAGTTTATCTTTCTTGCGGCCGCAGTCTGCGCGCTCGCCGTTATGCCCTCTGCGGGGCGCGCGTCCGCAAGCAGCCTGCCCGAATGCGACGGCAAGAGTGCCTGTCTTATGGAGGCAAATTCGGGCGAAATAGTCTACAATAAGAACCAATGTCAAAGGCTGCCCATTGCCAGCGTATGCAAAGTTATGACTTTGAACCTTGTATTTGAGGCGATAGAGGACGGCCGTCTGTCGGCCGAGGGCAGCATACGCGTCTCGGACAGGGCGGCGGGAATGGGTGGCTCGCAGGTGTTTTTGGAGAGCGGCGGCGAATACCCCGTGGGCTCGCTGATAAGGTCGGTGGTCGTCTGCTCGGCGAACGACAGCTGCGTTGCGCTCGCCGAGGCGGTGGGCGGCAGCGAGGAGGGGTTTGTCGACATGATGAACGACAGGGCCGCCGAGTGGGGCTGCGCCGACACGCTCTTTGCAAATTGCACTGGGCTCCCCAAGCAGACCCAGTATTCGTGCGCGAAGGACGTGGCCGTCATGTTCTGCCACCTCATCACTCACGAGCAGTATTTTGAGCACAGCAAGGTGTGGTTGGAGGACTTTGCCCACCCCGGGGGAAGGGTGACGAGCATGACCAATACCAACAAGCTGATACGAAATTACTCTGCCTGTGACGGCGGAAAGACGGGATTTACCAACGAGGCTGGGTTCTGCCTTGCGGCCACCGCCGAGAAGGACAATTTAAGGCTGATATCCGTCGTGCTCGGCGGCACAACGAGCCAAAAGAGGTTCGACGACGTCGCCGCCCTCTTCGACTACGGTTTTGCCAACTACGTCAACATGATAGTGCTCGACGGCACCGTCAACCTCAACGAGCGCCTGCCCGTAGGCGGGGGCAAAAAGGAGTATGTGTGCGTTCGCCCCGAAAGGGATTGCCTTGTATTCTGCGAGCGCGGCAGCGATCCCGACATTACCTTCTTTGTCGACCTCCCCGCGCGCCGTGCGCCCTTCGATAAGGGCAGCAGAGTGGGATGCGTGGAGGTATACAGGGACGGACTTCTCGTCGACAGCGTGCCGCTCGTTTCCGCAGAGCGCGCCGAGCGCGCCGGTTTTGGCGACAGCTGGCGCAAAATAGCCGAAAACTGGGGCGTATAACGGCCTGCGATACAAGATATGGTATTATCCCCTTTAATTTACTTCAAATCATTTGACTAAATTAGCGGCCTTTGGTAAAATAATTATATAATTATTTTGCCAGAGGTCATTTTTTGATGAACGAGAGAAGTACTCTTAAGATAAACGGGGCGGGGCACCTCGAAATAGGGGGATGCGACGCCTTGGAGCTCGCAAAGGAGTTCGGCACCCCGCTGTATGTTTTCGACGAAGATCACATCCGCTCCATGATCCGCGTCTACCGCCGCGCGATAGAGGAAAATTACGGCGGCAACGGCACCGTGCTGTACGCCTCCAAGGCCTTTTCGTGCATGGCCGTCTACGCCATTGCTCAAAGCGAAGGCGCGGGCGTCGACGTCGTTTCGGGCGGCGAGCTGTACACCGCTTTGAAGGCCGGTTTCCCCGCGCAGAATATCTTCATGCACGGCAACAACAAGACGGAGGAGGAGCTTGAGTACGCTCTCTCATCAAAGATTGGATACATAGTCGTCGACAGCTTTTCCGAAGCCGACATACTCGACGAAATGTGCTCGCGCAGGGGCGTAAGACAGCGGGTGCTGATAAGGATAAATCCCGGGGTGGAGGCGCACACGCACGCCTACGTTCAGACGGCCACGCCCGACAGCAAATTCGGGTTTTCTATAGCCAACGGCACGGCCGACCAAATGTGCAGGCATGTGCTCTCCAAAAGCTCGCTCGATTTAGTCGGTTTCCATTGTCATATCGGTTCGCAGATATTTGAAAGGCAGTCCTTCGTGCTCGCCGCCGACAAGATGATGGACTACATTGCCCATGTAAAGAGTACGTTCTCCTTAGAGGCCGACATTCTAAATATCGGCGGCGGCTTCGGCATATACTATACCGACGACGACCCCAAGCTCGGCGAAGAAGATTACTACGGCTATCTCAAGGCGCTTTGCGACGAGATAAAGGCCAAGGCCGCTTTGTTGAAGGTGCGCGAGCCCGCGCTCGCCATCGAACCAGGCCGCTCCATTGTGGGAGAAGCCGGCGTTACGCTGTACACGGCGGGCGCCGTCAAGGACATTCCGGGCGTAAAGAAGTACGTCGCCGTCGACGGGGGCATGTTTGAAAATCCCCGCTATGCGCTCTATCAGTCCAAGTACACCGTAGTCGCGGCGGGCAACATGAACGCGCCCTGCACACAGAAGGTGACCATTGCGGGCAAGTGCTGCGAGAGCGGCGACATTATAGCCGTCAACGTGCCCCTGCCAGAGATAGAGAGGGGCGACGTGTTGGCCGTGCTCTCTACCGGCGCCTACAACTACTCGATGGCCAGCAACTACAACCGCAACTTCATCCCCGAGGCCGTGCTCGTAAAGGACGGCAGGGCAGACGTAATAGTAAAAAAGCAGACTTTTGAGGATATCGTCCGCAACGACGTCATTCCCCAAAGATTAAAGTAAATGGACTATATAATAACAATTCTGGCGGGCTTTGTGGCCGTCGTATTCGTTCTCGCTCCCCACGAATGGGGGCACGCCTTCGTTGCATACAAGTGCGGCGACGGCACCGCAAAGATGATGGGCAGGATGACTTTGAACCCTATGAAGCATCTCGACCCCATGGGCTTTTTGTGCTGCGCCCTCGTCGGGTTCGGCTGGGCCAAGCCCGTGCCCGTCAACGCCTACAATTTCAGAAATTACAGGCGCGGGCTCTTTCTGACGGCGATAGCGGGCGTGACTGTCAACTATATCATTGCATTTGTAGACTATCTTGTCTTGGTGCTCTTTATACGCTATGTCGGGCCCCATTACTATTTTGCCGAGGGCGCGCTGTACTATTTGGGCTTTTTTGTCGAAACTTCGCTCTATCTCATCTATGCCTACAGCCTGAGCGTTTTCGTATTCAATCTGCTACCCTTGAATCCCCTGGACGGCTTCAGAGTGGTGCAGGCCTGCACAAGGCAGATAAACCCCGTAAGAAGATTTTTGGAAAACTACGGCCAGATGATACTCATAGTGCTCATCGCCGAAAGCTTCATATGCAACTTTGCCTCGCGGTACGTCGGCTGGATAGATAAATTCAACGTCTTAGGCTACGTTCTCGACTTTGCCGCTACCTATGTGGGCTATCCCATACAGGCCGCGTGGAATTGGATACTTAAAATATGAATACTGCCAAAGACTACGCAAATTTTGAATCGGTGGTCGACTACACTACCGTCCTCGACGATTTCGAGGGCCCCCTCGATCTGCTTCTGTACCTTATTAACATTGCGCAGATAAGGATAGAGGATATCTTTGTGTCGCAGGTCACCGAACAATTTTTGCATTATATCGAATATATGAAGACGCAGCCTTCGCGCGACGTGGACAAGGAGAGCGAATACCTTGCCATGGCGGCGAGGATAGTTTACATAAAGTCTCAGTCGATGGTGCCCGCTATCGAGATAGACGGCGAGGACTACCCCGTGGACGACGGGGAGAGGGAGGCGCTCATCGAACAGCTCCGCCAGAGGGAGTTCGAGCTCATAAAGGAGCAGACGCCCCGTCTAAAGCAGCTTGAGACCATCGGCTACTATTTCAAACCGCCCTCGAAGGACTTCAGCGAAGTCAAAGTGGTGTACACCGACTTCAGCGTTACGGCCATGCTCGACGCCTTTGCAAAACTGCTTTTGAGAAACGAGAGCATGGCACGCGAAAAGGACAACGTAAAGGAGATCCCCGCCGACGAGTTCACCGTTGAGGAGAAGGTCAGGTTCATCGGCGACGCCCTTGCCGAAAAGGGCGAAATAGAGTTCGAGCAGCTGTTCACCACCTTTTCGCGCGTGGAGGTAATCACCACCTTTCAGGCCCTTTTGGAGATGCTAAAGTACCAATTCATCCTCGTTGAACAGCACGAAACTTTCGGCACCATACTCATCAAACCCAATCCCGACGCGGATATGAAGGAAGTAGACATTGAACAATTTGACGAATATAATTGAGGCCATAGCCTATGCGGCAGGCGACGCCGTTCAGGTAAAATACATAATCGAAAAGCTGGGGTGTTCCTTAAAGGAGGTCAACGCCTGCATAGACGAGCTCAAGGAAAAGTATTCGGGTGCGAGCGGCATACAGCTTCTGACTTTCAACGGCAAGATCCAGTTTGCCACCAACCCCGAGTATAAGGAGAAGATCTCGGCCGTCCTTCAGCCCATAAAGGAGAAGGAGTTCACCAAGACCATTTTGGAGTGTGCGGCGCTCATCGCCTACAAACAGCCCGTGACGAAGGGCGAGTTAGAGGAGATAAGGCAGGTAAGCTGCGACTATGCCATACATACCCTTCTGGATCTCGACATGATCGTGCCCTGCGGGCGCAAGGACGCCGTCGGCAAGCCCATACTCTATGCCACGACGGACAACTTTTTAAAGAGGTTCAGATTAAACTCCATTGACGAGCTGCCCGACTACGACGAACTTATGGCCCAGATTGCCGAGATAAACAGCTCCATACTCGACGAAGAGGACAGCAACTATCTCTACCACAAGGACGAGTACACGGGGGACGACGATGGCGACGGCGGAAGTGCGGCGGCGCCCTCGCCCGAGCCTCAAAAGCCCGCCCCTCAGGTCACCGAGGACGGCTTCGAGCTTCCCGAACATCTCGACGGCGACGACGATATTATAGAGATAAAGTAAACTTTCGGCGCTCAGCTTATTTGACGCATGTTGGCGCGGCGGCAGGTTTATAACCTGCCGCCGCGCCTTTGGCTTTTAGTAGTCTGTCTGCGGCTTGCGTGCGTATAAACGCATTGCAGATTGCTCAACATAGTTATGTGGGCAACGCAGTCACAATATCCGTCGCCGCCGTAACTTTCCTGTTGCTCTGTCCTCTGCGGCTGGAAGCAACCTTTTATGCCGACCTCGGCGCGAGATACGCCTCGTTCGGAGTAAAGCTCTTCGGCGCCGTAAATATATATTCGTCCGACACCTCGCACGAATCTCCTGAGAGTATAAACGAAAACGGCGGGGAGAAAAATTTATTTTACGAGCTTATAAGCGGGGCGCCGTTGAAGGCCTTCAATAACGTGTGCGTAACGCGCATAACGCAGCTTTCCGGCTTCGGACTTGCGCGCGACGGCGGCGCCTATGCGGCCGTCGTTCAGAGTTGCCTCACCGATATCTTTTACGGCTTTATCCGCGCCAACGGCGGCAGGACGGAGCTCGGAAATTATATGCTCTTCGACGCCTCGCGCGACGATATATTGTGGAGCGCGAAGGTGACGGGGTATGTAAACGCGCTTGCCGTCATCAAACTGTTTGTTGTTCTGTTTTGGGAGAAAATGAATGAGAGAAAGAGATAATAAAAGTTTCATAGCCGGGGAGGGACGGCCGCTCGCCTGCGACAAGGTCATAGACGCAAACGCGGTAGTGGGCGACCCCATCGTTACGGTCAGCGGAGCGCAGGTCATCCCAATAACCTCGATAACCATTGTAAACGCAGGGGGCGGAGGGGAATACGGCGACTCAAAGACGTTCAAGGTAAACCAAGGCTTCAAGCTTGCGGGAGGCAACGGCAGCGTTATCGCCGTCAGGCCGCGTGCCTTTTTGGTGGACGACGGCAGCGGATGCCGACTGCTCAAAATGGAGGATGAACCTGTAAATGCACTCATCGAAAAGACGGGCGAGCTCGTTCACGATATCGCCGGCGTTTAAATTTTTGGCTCTGCTGTTTGCGGGGATAATGGCATGCCTGCTTTTTAGCGCTCCTCGCAAGGCAGAGGCCGTAGGGAAGGCCGAGTGCGTCGTCGAGCTTACCACGGGCAGAGTGCTCCACGAGAGCAACGCCGACGCGAAACTCCCCATGGCGAGCACTACAAAGATAATGACGGCGCTGATAGTTATTGAGGACTGCGATCCCGACGACGTTTTCACCGTAGACGACGGCGCAGTAGGCGTGGAGGGCTCGAGCATATACCTGAAAAGGGGCGAGCGCATTTCGGTAAGGGACGCGCTCTACGGGCTGATGCTGCGTTCGGGCAACGACGCCGCGAGGGCTCTCGCCATCTATCACAGCGGCAGTTTAAGTGGATTTGTCGGCCGCATGAACGAGCGCGCGGCGCAGATAGGCGCCGCCCGTACACACTTTGAAAATCCCGACGGCCTGCCCGCCGAGGGACACTATTCAACGGCTTCGGAAATGTGCGCCATAACAAGGGAGGCCATGAAAAACGCCGTCTTTGCCGACATAGTCTCGTCAAAGAGCTATACGGGACAATTTCGCAGCTTTGTAAATAAAAATAAGCTGCTCTCGCTCGTAGAAGGCGCCAACGGCGTAAAGACGGGGTACACATTAAAGGCGGGCAGATGCCTCGTTTCCTCCGCTCAAAGGCAGGGTATGCAGGTCATCTGTACGGTGCTCAACTGCCCCGACATGTACGAACGCTCGGCCGAGCTGATAGAGGAGGCCTTTGAAAACTTCGCGCTCGTTGAACTGAAGGGCGATAAAGTGTTCATGTGCGGAGGCGTGCCGTCCTGTCTTTCGAAAAATTATAAGCTGCTAATAGAGCGCGGACAAAAGACGACTATAAAATGCGTGCCCACATGTGCAGATCGCGATCTCGCCCGCGGCGACGTAGCGGGAAAACTTGAAATTTATGCCTCAAAAGACTTGATTTTTGGCGCGCATTTATATAGTATAGTTAATAGAAAGAGATAGCATCTGCCGCGCGGCGCAAATTTTTGCGCCGCGCGGCAGAATAAAAAAATTATATTTACGGTATTAGCATGAGATTAAACAAATTTCTCGCCTCGTGCGGGGTAGCCTCCCGCAGGGAGTGCGACAATCTTATTTCGCAGGGCAAAGTCAGGGTCAACGGCCGCGTCGCCGAACTCGGGCTGGACGTAAGCGAGGCCGACGAGGTCACCGTCGACGGCTCGCCTGTCACCTTAAAAAAGAACGAATACTACATTCTTAACAAACCCAAGGGGTATCTTTCCACAGTCTCCGACGACAAGGGCAGAAAGACGGTGCTCGACCTGCTGCCTTCGGGCGTGGGCAGGGTGTATCCCGTCGGCAGGCTCGACTACGACAGCGAGGGCCTGCTCATCATGACCACGGACGGCGAACTCGCCCAGAGGCTGACGCATCCTTCCAACGAAGTGCCCAAAACCTACCTCGTCAAGGTGGAGGGTACGCTCACCGAGGCCGACCTCAACCCCATACGCAGCGGCATAGAGATAGAGGGCGGGTATGTAACCAAAAAGTGCAAGGCGCACATTGTGGAGACCAACAGGGAGTACACAAAGGTACATATCACAATAACCGAGGGCAAGAACAGGGAGATAAGAAAGATGTTCGCCGCCATCGGCAGAGAGGTCAGTCTGCTCAAACGCATCAAGGTGGGAGAGCTCACCCTGCGCGGGCTGGACAGAGGGGCGTACCGCAAACTTTCCAAGGAAGAAGTCGCCTATCTTATGACCCTTTGATATATGTTCTCGCACATATTTTTCGACCTCGACGGCACGCTGACCGACTCGAGCGAGGGCATACTCAACTCCTTTTGCTACGCCATAGAGCGTATGAGATTAAAGAAAGTTGAGAGGAGAGAGCTCAAAAAATTTATCGGCCCGCCCCTTTCGTACACCTTCGGCACGCTTTTAGGCCTCGGAGAAGAGGGCGGCGCAAAGGCCGTTGCATTTTACAGGCAGTATTTTTCTAAAAGGGGCATCTTTGAAAACGCCGTCTACGGCGGAATTTGCGATATGCTCGAAGATTTGTCAAATGACGGCCGCAAGCTCGTCGTTGCAACCTCAAAGCCCGAAGTGTACGCAAAAAGGATAATAGAGCACTTTAAACTCGACAGATATTTTTCGCTCGTCTGCGGGGCTACGCTCGACGACAGCCGCTCGCAAAAGAGCGACGTCATAGCATACGCTTTAAGAATGTCGGGAGTAAAACCCGAAAGAGCTGTCATGGTTGGCGACAGGGCGCACGACATTATTGGCGCCAATGCCAATGGCATGAAGAGCGTAGGGGTGCTCTACGGCTTCGGCGACCGACATGAACTCGAACAGGCGGGAGCCGACGAGATCGCCGAAAAACCTACCGATATCGCCTCGGCTGTCGAACGGTTGGAAAAAGCGCTCAAAGCATAATAAAACTCCGCACGGGATGTGCGGAGTTTATCGTTTAAATCAAAGGGTACGGAGAAGGCCTATCACCTTGCCGAGCACGGAGACCTCGTCATAGACGAAGTCGTCCATGTCGTCGTTTTCGGGGTGAAGGATAAATTTGCCGTTCCTCTTATAAAAGCGCTTGACGGTGGCGCTGTCCTCTACGAGCGCGACGACTATGTCGCCGTCGTCGGCGGTTTCCTGTTTTTTAACTACTATCTTATCGCCGTCGAACATGCCTATCTTTATCATGGAATTGCCCTTTACGGTCAGCATGAACAGGTCGCGGTCGCCGAAGAGATTGGTGGGGATGGAAAAGTAATCGTCGTAATTTTCCTGCGCGAAGATGGGCTCGCCGGCGGCGACGGTGCCGAGGAGGGGAACTTTGACGACGTGTTGATTTATGGAAATGGCGCGGCGCTTGTTCTCGCCCACCTTATTCTTTGAAATGAGGCCCTTCTCGGCCAGTTTGTTCATTATGGTAAACGCCGTGGCGGTGGAGGCAATGTCGCATGCCGCGCAAATCTCGCGCACGGTGGGCGCATAGCCGTTTTCGGTCACATACGAATTTATAAACTCGTAAACCTTCTGGCTCTTGTCGGTTCTCATAAAATGCTCTCCTTTTGTCGCAAAAAAATGTGCCTGCAATTTCTACGAATAAAGTATATCATATAACTACAAAAATATCAAACGATTGTTCCATGTTTTTTACTTGTTTTTTTATTTTTTTGAGTCTATAATATTGACAGAATAAAAAAGCGCTCCTATATAATTTTTGTTTTGGACGGAGCAAAGGAGAAGGATATGCGCAAGAAGGGCGAAGAATGTGTTCTGTACGACAGGCAATGCATCGAGTGCGGCGAGTGCGACATGTGCGACCTCGACCCACAAAAGGTTTGCGACAACTGCGGCAAGTGTCTGGATATCCGCGACGACGCAGTCATCAAGATAGACGGCATCATTATGAATGAGGACGACCAAAAATAATATGTAAAGGTGAGGTGCGGCCGCTGAATAGCGGCCGCACCTCATTTTAATTTTCGGCAATAAAATCTTGGATATGGGGCAGATAAATTCTGTCCACCGAGCAGACGACCTTCATGCCGCCGTCGGCGTAAGAGCGGCTCTTTTCGTTTACAAAGCGCGAAACACGCGAATAGAGCGACATTCTGTCGTACGGAACAAAGAGGGTCACCTCGGCATAGGAGGAGGCGAGGGACTCCATAATTGCATTTTTAAGCTCTTCAAGCCCCTCACGCTTTTTAACGGAAATATACACACAATCGGCGGGAAGGGTATCGGTGCTGTCCAAAAGGTCGCACTTGTTGAGCACTTTAAGATACGGGCGGTCGAAGCCGAGGGCAGCGAGAGTCTGCTGCGTCGTTTCAAACTGCATTTGGTAATCGCCCGAGGCGTCCGCCACAAACAGGGCGAGGTCGCAATTTATCGCGCTCTCCAAAGTAGATTTAAAGGCCTCCACAAGGTCGTGGGGGAGCTGCCTGATAAAGCCGACGGTATCCGTGAGTATGAATGGCTTGCCGTCGATGACGCACCTTCTCGCGGTGGGATCGAGCGTGGCAAAGAGGGCGTTCTTTTCAAGCACACCCGCGCCCGTCAGGGCGTTCATAAGGCTGGATTTGCCCGTATTAGTGTAGCCGACGAGCGAAATTACCTTTGCCCCGTCCTTGGAGCGGCGGGAGCTGAACAGGTCGCGGCGGACGGTCAGTTCGCCGAGGCGCTTTTCAAGAAATCTGATGCGGTAGCGGATATAACGCCTGTCCGTTTCAAGCTGCGTTTCGCCCGGCCCGCGCGAACCTATTCCGCCGCCGAGGCGGGAAAGCGCCGAGCCCTTGCCCTTGAGGCGGGGATAGATATATTTGAGCTGGGCAAGTTCTACCTGTAATTTGCCCTCGCTCGAAACGGCGTTGCGCGCGAAGATGTCGAGAATGAGGGTGGTGCGGTCGATTACCTTTCTGTCGTCGAGGGCGGCCGAAATGTTGAGCGTCTGCGAGGGCGTCAACTCGCCGTTGAAAAGCACGGTGACGCCTTCAAGCCCTTCCAAAGTCGACTTTATTTCGCCGAGCTTGCCCGAGCCGATGTAGGTGGCGGGGTTTATCTCCCTGATATTCTGATAGCACGAGCCGCAGTAGGCGCCGCCGGCGCTCTCTATAAGCGCCACGGCCTCATCGTGCAGCGAGCGCCATTTGTCGTCGGTTATCGGCTGTATGACAAAGACTTTTTCAATATTTTCCATCAGTTGTCGTCTCCGTCGTCGCTGTGAAGTTTTACCTTTCCAACAACCGAACGCCTTGCGTCCTCGGTGATGGCGGCGTAGTGTTTGCGGGTGGTGTTGACGTCCTTGTGCCCGAGCACGTCGGCGACAACGTAGATATCGCCCGTCGCCCTGTACAGCGCCGTGCCATAGGTGCTGCGCAGCTTGTGAGGGGAGATCTTTTTTAGCGGCGAAACTATTTTGGCGTACTTTTTTACAAGATTTTCAACGGCGCGCACGGTGATGCGCCTTCTCTGAGAGGAGAGAAAGAGCGCGTCCGCGGGAGAGGAGGGCAGGTCGCACTCGGCCTTCTGCTCGATATATCTTTTGAGAGCCGAGGCGACGTCGTCATCGAAATAGAGAATGGATTTTCCGCCGCCCTTGCGGGTGACTACAAAGGAATTGTCGGTGAAATTTATGTCCTCGTTGTTGAGGCCGACCAATTCGCTGATACGGATACCCGTGCCGAGAAAGAGGATGATAATGGCGCTGTCGCGCACCTTGTCGCGCTCGTGAAATACACGCTGGTGGGGAGAGAGGCCGTCGCCCGACTCGGCGACGTCTATAATATTGAAAATTTCGTCGCCCTCGAGGCGGATGATGGGCTTTTCGTGCAATTTGGGCGTGGCGACTTTAGCCGAATTGTCCACGCCGATGAGCCCGCGATTGAAGAAATATTTGAACATGGCGCGAACGGAGGACAGCTTTCTCGCCTTGGCGCGGTCGTTGCAGACATGCTGCTTACCGTTAAAATCGTAGTGCGAAAGGAAGGCGAGGAACATTTCGATGTCGTAGTTTGTAACGCTCTCGAGGTCGTTTAAAGTAAATTGCTTGGAGGAAGAATACGACTTAAAACGCTTCGTGCGAAGAAAATAGAAGAAGATCTTCAGATCGTGCGCGTAGTTGAGGCGGGTAAGTGTGGAAGTCTGACTGTCGATAGACAGAAAGTAATCGCCGCAAAAATCGGGCAGTTCGTCCTTTAAAAGCTGCTCGATGGCGGTGAGATTGCGAATGTTGCGCTCGTCGTAATAATTGGAATTCTTTTTAGAGGAAGTAGCCAAAATTAAAAACCTCGCAATGCGGCTAAAAATTGCCGCGAAGAAGTAAATAACGGGAGCGGCAAAATTTCGGAAAAAAGAGCCGCCGAAAATAAAACAAAAGTGGATAAATTAAAATATCTTTAAAAATCAGCCCTGAAAGAAGTAAAAAGCAAGGAAAGGGCATTAAAGAGCAATTTAAAAATACTTCCGATAAGAAAAGTATAGCACAACTTTGGCCGCTTGACAATAAAATCAGGCCCGAGTGGAGTAAATATATTTCTTCGTAAAAGACAGCTTTTACGAAGAAATAGGCCTAAAATAGAACAGAAGGGGCGAAAACAGACAACACAAATTAAAAATCTGTTGTGCGACAGCCAAAAACACCTTGTCTGCATACTGTTTAAAAGAATTTTTCAGATGACGAAAACTGATGACGAAAACTCTTGTGTACACGCCTGTTTAGAAAAATTCTGTCTGATTAAATTGAGATTAAATAATGCGCCTGTTAAGGCGATCCCGCATTTAAATTTCTATGACAAAATCACGCCAAACGTTTGCGTTGCAGACAAGTAACCTATCGTCCGACGATTTGCCGCATCTTCAAGTGATTTGCCCTTAAACTATTCTGTCTATGCTTTCGAATTATTTATAATAATCTCAACCTAATTTGAAGCAATTAAGAGCTTGCGTCACAACTACGATATTAAACCCGCAAATGCTTATAAAAAAGTTTGCAGCTATTACTATAGACATCTACTTTGATTTATATCTTTTTCCGCGCGCTTGTAAAGGACGTACATTTCGCTAAGAATAAATGCGATATCAGAGGAATTCATTTATTATGTCTGACATAGTACAGCGTAAAATTGTTATATTATTGTAAAAGCGGGCAATTTCTGCCCGCTTTTATGATATGATTTTAATTACTTTGTCAAAGGCTTGAGGTTCCAGATATTTTCGGCGTACTCCTTTATGCTCCTGTCTGCGGCGAAGTATCCCGAAGCGGCGATATTTCTCAGCGAGATCTGGTTCCACTTCATCTTGTCGTTTACATACAGGTCGGACAGCTCGCGCTGCGTTTTGGAATACGACGTGAAGTCGGCCATGCACATGTAAGGGTCGGCGACGGGCGAACCTGTCAGCAGGTAGTTCGCCATATCCGAGAACGATTGTCCGTTGAAGCCGATGATCAGCGCCTCTATTATGCGGCGAAGTCTGGGGGATTCGTTGTAATAAGTGCTCGAGCTGTAGCCTGCGCGCCAGATATCGTCGACTTCGTTGGCCTTGTGGCCGAAGATGAAAATGTTTTCGTCGCCCACGGCCTGCGCCATTTCAACGTTGGCGCCGTCAAGCGTGCCTATTGTGAGCGCGCCGTTTATCATGAACTTCATGTTGCCCGTGCCGCTCGCCTCTTTGCCTGCAAGCGATATCTGTTCGGAAATTTCCGACGCGGGCATGAGTATCTCAGACATGGTGACGTTGTAGTCCTCCATGTAGACGACGTTGAGTTTTTGGCTTATCTTTTTATCCTTGCGAATATCCTCGGCAAGGAAATTGATGAGCTTGATTATCTGCTTAGCCATGGAATATCCGGGCGCCGCCTTTGCTCCGAAGATATAGGTCTTGGGCTGGATTTCCATGTCGGGGTTGTCTTTGAGGTCGAGATAGGTGTCGATGATATTGAGGGCGTTGAGAAGCTGGCGCTTGTACTCGTGCAGTCTCTTTGCCTGCGTATCGAAGAGCGACTTGGGATCGACGACAAAGCCCTGTTTTTTATAGGCATAGTCGGCAAACTGCACCTTCTTTATCGCCTTTATCTCCTCGAGTCTTGACAAAACGGCCTTGTCGTTTTCAAATTTCTTGAAGTCGGCAAGTTTTGTGCTGTCGTGCACGAAGCCGTCGCCTATGCAGTCGACGAGCAGCGCCGTCAGCTCGGGGTTGGCCTGGCAGAGCCATCTCCTGTATGCGATGCCGTTTGTGACATTTGTGAATTTTTGGGGAGTATAGTCGTAGTAGTCCTTAAATACCGACTTTTTGATTATTTCGCTGTGCAGCGCGGCCACGCCGTTTACGCTGTGGCTGCCGTACACCGAGAGGTTGGCCATCTTTACTCTGTCGTGTTCTATAATCGACATTCTCGAGATCTTGGCCCATTCTCCGGGATATCTGTTCCAAAGCTCTTCGCAGAGTCGCCTGTTTATCTCCTTAATTATGGAGTGTATGCGGGGAACAGTCCTCTCTACGAGATCCTCCTGCCATGTTTCGAGGGCCTCGGCGAGTACCGTGTGGTTGGTGTACGCGCACGTTGCGGTCGTTATCGCCCATGCGTCCTCCCACTTATAGTAATACTCGTCGACGAGTATCCTCATCAGCTCGGCGATGGCCATTGCGGGATGGGTGTCGTTGAGGTGGATGGCTGCAAGCTTGGGAAGGTCGCTGAGGTCGCCGTATCTGTGCCTGTGGTCGCTTATAATGTTCTGTATCGAAGCGGAGCACAGGAAATACTGCTGCTTGAGCCTGAGCGCCTTGCCGTTAATGTGGTTGTCGGCGGGGTAGAGCACCTTGGTGAGCACGTCGGCGTCGTTGTCCTCGGCCATGGCCTGGTAGTAATCGCCCTGCGAGAAGAGCTTCATGTTGAAGTCCTGCACGGGCTTTGCCTTCCAAAGCCTGAGTACGGATACCGCGTCGCTGTCCTTGCCCGAGATCATCATGTCGTAGCCAACTGCATCTACATCCTGACTGTCGACGTAGTTGATCTCGAGGCCGTTTTCGGCCCACTTCTCCTCTACTCTTCCGCCGAAGCGCACGCGGTACGACTTATCCGAACGCTGGGTAAGCCATACCTCGCCGCCGGGCAGCCACACGTCGGGCAGTTCCATCTGCCAGCCGTCGACTATTTTTTGTTTGAACAGGCCGTATTCATACCTCAACGAATATCCCATTGCGGGATAATTGCCCGTTGCGAGCGCGTCCATGAAGCATGCGGCGAGCCTGCCGAGGCCTCCATTACCTAAACCTGCGTCGGGTTCGAGTTCGTACAGATCGTCCAAAGAGACGCCGAAGCCATCCAACACTTTTTTGTATGTGTCGGTAGCGCTCAGATTGTACAAACTGTTTTTCAGCGAGCGGCCGAGAAGGAATTCCATGCAGAGGTAATACACTCTCTTTGCCCTGCGCGTCTTCATTTTATTTGAAAACACCTGGCGTTTCTGCAGCAGCGTGTCCCTTACGCTCATAACGACCGCTTTGTATATCTGTTCCTTGGTCGCGTCGGCGGGACTAACGCCGTAGTATCGCGCCAGTTTACCCTTTATGGTATCCCTGACTTCTTTTTCGGTAATAGATGTTGCCATTAAGTAGTTCTCCTATATAAGTATAATTAGTTTAACATACTCATATATAAGGCTTCATATTGTTTAGCCGAATTGTTCCAGCTGAAGTCGGTGGTGGCCGCTCTGTACATGAGCTTAGACCACACCTCTTTGTTCTTGTAGTCGGCCATTGCCTGCCTTATTACATAGAGCATGTCGTGAGCGTTATAGTTGGTGAAAGTATAGCCGTTCTCCAAAGGCTTGATGCTGTCGTACAGCCCGCCCGTCTCCCTTACCACGGGAATGGTGGCGTATCTGCACGCTATCATCTGCGAGAGCCCGCAGGGCTCCGACTTGGAGGGCATGAGGAAAATATCCGATCCGGCGTAGATCTTGCGCGACAGATCGTTGTTGAACATTATCTGGGCGCTCATCTTCTCGGGATATCTTCTTGCAAGATCCTTGAAGAAGCCCTCGTAGTACGAGTCGCCCGTGCCGAGCACTACGAACTGGACGTCGTCCTGCAGCAGCTCTTCTATAATGTTGAGGACGAGGTCGAAGCCCTTGTGCGAAACGAGACGCGAGATCATGGAGATGACGGGCGTATCCGCCTTTACGGGCAGGCCGAGCATCTTCTGCAGTTCGGCCTTGTTGACGGCCTTGTTGCTCATATCGTCGGGCGTGAAGTTGGCGAAGATATGGGTGTCGAACTGAGGGTTGTAGCCGATATCGTCTATGCCGTTGAGTATGCCCGTCAGCTTGAATTCGTTCCTTCTTACAATGGGATCGAGTCCATGGGCGTAGTAGGGATCCTTTATCTCCTGCGCGTATCTGGGCGAAACGGTAGAGAACTTTTCGCAGCACTCTATGGCGCCCTTCATGAGGTTTATCGAATTGTTGTACTCTACAAGATACTGATATTTTCCGTAAATGTCAAACAAAGACGAAAGTATGTCGAGAGAATACTGTCCCTGATATTCGATATTGTGAATGGTGAACAGCGCCCTGATGAACTGGTACTCCTGCCTGAAGCAATAGTTTGTCTTGAGGTATATGGCCGCAAGCGCCGCCTGCCAGTCGTGGCAGTGCATGACCTCGGGATAGAAATTGAGGAAGGGCATTATCTCCAGAACGGCCCTCGAGAAGAACGCGAACCTCTCGCCGTCGTCGAAGTAGCCGTAGCAGCCGGGACGCTTGAAGTAGAATTCGTTGTCGAGGAAATAGAAGATGACGCCGTCCTGCTCATACGAGAATATGCCGCAGTACTGATTTCTCCATGCGAGGTGCACATAGATGTTGCCGAGATAGGTGAACTTATCCCTGTACTCCTTCTTTATGTCGGAATAGAGAGGCACCACCACTCTCACGTCGAAATTGCCCGTGGCAGCGAGAGCCTTTGAAAGAGAACCAATGACCTCCGCGAGGCCGCCGGTAACTATGTAGGGCGTGCACTCCGAGGCAACAAAGAGTATCTTGCGCTTTGCTGCGGGTGCGGCGGGAGCCTGTTCGGCGGTCGTCGTCTTGGGCTTTTTCGGTGCGGCGGGCTTTTTGGCCGCAGTCTTGGCGGCTGTAGCCGCCTTGCCGGCCGTCTTTGTCGTCTTTGTAGTTGCCATTATAGTATCCCCCTGTAGAGTTAAATATGCATGCCCTTATTGATGAAATAGGGCTTCTTGGCGCATCCTGCGAGCGAAGTGCCCTCGGATACGGCCACATCCTTGTCGCTGATGACGTAGGCGAGCTTGCAGCCGTCGCCGACTACGTTTTCGCTCATCAGGATGCAGTTTTTTACAACCGCTCCCTTGCCTACCTTAACGCCGCGGAAGAGGATGCTGTTCTCCACCGTGCCCTCGATGAAGCAGCCGTCGTGGATGAGAGAGTTGGACACCTTGGCCTCCGCCGTGAATTTGGCGGGTGCGGCGTCGTTTATCTTGGTGTAGATATCCCTGTCGTCGAACAGCTCGGAACGGACTTTCTTATTCAGAAGATCCATATTTGCCTTGAAGTAGGACTGAAGAGAGTCTATGCTCTGATAGTACCCTTCGTACTTGTAGGCGTAAATGCTGCCCGTCTTTGCGGCGGGGATGAGTATGTCGCCCGAGAAGCTCGAATAGCCCCTCGAAATGGCCGTGCGGATGAGGTTGAGAAGATAGGACGTGCGGGCGACGAATACGTTTATGTAGTGCTTACGCACGCCGGGAGCCGCCTGATTGACGTCGATGGAAGTTACCTTGCCCGTCTTGTCGGTGTCGAGCATTATGTAGGAGTTGACCTCTCCGCACTCGTGCTCGTGATAGACGAGGGTAATGTCGGCATTGGTCTTTGCGTGCTGCTCGATGACCTTGCTGTAGTCGAGCTTATACACCGCGTCGCTGTCGGCGACGACTACAAAGTCCTCCTTGCACTTCTTTAAGAAGGCCGAGGCGCCCTTGAGTCCTTCGAGGCGGTTGCGATAGAGCATTTCGCTCTCGTCGCTGTAGGGAGGCAGCAGAATGAGGCCGCCCTCCTTTCTTGCGAGATCCCACTCCTTGCCCGAGCCGAGGTGATCCATCAGCGACTGGTAGTTGTTTTTGGTTATCATACCCACGGTGGTTATACCGGAGTTGACCATGCACGAGAGGGCAAAGTCAACAAGGCGGTACCTTCCGCCGTAAGGGATAGAACCCTTGGATCTGACTTTAGTCAATTCGGGTACGTTTTCGTCATTTACGCTTGAAAATATAACGCCAACTGTCGAAGCCATTTATCTTTCCTCCCTTACACATTTTTGTCGACAATTTCGCCTGCAGGCACGTTGCCGCCGTCGCTTACGGTTATTCCCCTTCCGAGGACGGTTATACCGCTCGTCTTGCCCTCGATGAGGCTCGCCTTTTCGATGACGTCGCCCACCTTCGACTTTTTGCCGATGACGACTTCCTCGTCGATTATCGAGTAGTTGACGTTGGCGCCCGCTTTGACCACGGTATTGCCCATGAGAACGCTGTCCTTTACGACGGCGCCCTTTTCGATGACGCAGCCCGTGCCTATTACGGAGTTGATGACGTCGCCCTCAATGTCGCAGCCGTTGGCGATGAGCGAATTGACGACTTCTCCTTCGACGTATGCGGGGGGCGCGAGAGGGCTCCTCGAATGGATGACCCTTTCGGTGTCGCGCAGGTCGAACTTGGGCGCGTCGCCCAAGAGATCCATGTTGGCTTCCCACAGCGAGCTTATCGTGCCGACATCCTTCCAATAGCCTTCGAACTTGTACGAGCACATCTTCTCGCCGGCGTTGAGCATGGCGGGCAGGATGTTCTTGCCGAAATCGTTCTGCGAGTCGGGATCCTTTTCGTCGAGCTCGAGGTACTTGAAGAGCTTGGAGGCCGTGAAGATATAGATGCCCATGGAGGCAAGATCGCTCTTGGGCTGCTTAGGCTTCTCCTCGAATTCGTAGATGGTGCCGTCGGGGTTGGTGTTGAGTATGCCGAACCTCGAGGCCTCCTTCATGGGTACCTTCATGCATGCGATGGTGCAGTCGGCGCCCGTAGCTTTGTGAGCTTCGAGCATCTTGTCGTAGTCCATCTTATAGATGTGGTCGCCCGAAAGGATGAGCACATACTCGGGATCGTACATCTTCATGAACCTTATGTTCTGATAGATGGCGTTGGCCGTGCCCTTGTACCACGACGTATCCGTCTTTGCCTCGTAGGGCGAAAGGATGTGTACGCCGCCGAAGGTTCTGTCGAGATCCCAGGGCTGTCCGTTGCCCACATACTCGTTGAGAACGAGCGGCTGGTACTGCGTGAGCACGCCCACCGTGTCGATACCCGAGTTGATGCAGTTTGACAGCGGGAAGTCGATTATCCTGTACTTAGCGCCGAAGCAAACCGCGGGTTTGGCTATGTTGCTGGTCAGAGCGTACAGTCTGCTGCCCTGTCCGCCCGCAAGTAACATTGCCACGCATTCTTTTTTTCTTAGCATAGCTAAATCCCCCAAAAAATTATTTTTCTTTTAAAAAATACATACAAGCCAATTTAGGGATATCTACGGTAAGGGAATACTCCTTGCCGTGACTTGCATATTTTTTCGTGGTGAGTATGCGCTTTTTAAACTTTCCCTCTCCCCCGAAGGCCTTTTTGTCGCTGTCGAGGATGAGCCTGTACCTCCCCTTGTGCTGTCCGAAGCGGTAGTCGGGCTGGTCTATACCCGAAAAATTGACTACGCACAGCAGGCAGTTGCCCTGCCCGTCGTAGCGGTTGAACGCGAGGACGTTGTTTATAACGTCGTCGACGACCAGCCATTCGAAGCCCTTCCAGTCCGTCTCCACCTCGTAGAGGGGCGGCGTGCTCTTATAGAGTTGGTTTAAAAATTTAACGAAAACGCGCATCTTTGCGTGTTTTTCGTACTGCGTCAAAAAGTAGTCGACGGACTTTCGGTAGTCCCACTCTGCAAATTGGGCCACTTCGTAGCCCATGAAGTTGAGCTTCTTGCCCGGGTGGGCGTACATAAAGCCCAAAAGCCCCCTCTCTCCCGCGAATTTATCCGCGTATTCACCGGGGAATTTATTTACTATCGAACCCTTTACATGCACGACTTCGTCGTGCGAAAGGGGCAGGATGTACTTTTCGCCGAGCGAGTACATCATCGAAAAGGTGATTTTCTGATGGTGATAGTGCCTGTACAGCGGATCCTGACGGCAATAGAACAAAACGTCGTTCATCCAGCCCATGTTCCACTTGAAGTCGAACCCGAGCCCGCCCTCCTCTATGTCCGAAGTGACGCCCGAATAGGCCGTCGACTCCTCTGCGCAGATTATAGCGCCCGGAAAGCGTTCGTGCAGGCATTTATTTAATTTTTTTATGAAGTCTATGGCCTCAAGATTGCGGTTGTCGCCCCAAACATTGGGAGTCCACTGCCCCTCTCCCCTGTCGTAGTCGAGGTAGAGCATGGAGGCCACCGCGTCCACCCTCAGGCCGTCGACGGCGTATTGTTCCAAAAGAAAGCAGGCGCTTGAAAGCAGAAAGCTGTCCACCTCCCCCCTGCCGAAATCGAACCGCCTCGTGCCCCAGCCGCTGTGCTCCATTCTGTCCCAGAGCGGACATTCGTACAGGGGCGCTCCGTCGAATTCATACAGGCCGAAGTCGTCCTTGGGGAAATGGGCGGGCACCCAGTCGAGCAGCACGCCTATGCCCCTCTTGTGGAAGCTGTCGACGAGCAGCGCGAAATCTTCGGGCGGGCCGAGCCTGTCGGTTATCGCAAAGTATCCCGTCACCTGATAGCCCCACGAACCGTCGAAGGGAAATTCCGTAACGGGCATGAACTCCACATGCGTGTAGCCCATGTCCGAAACGTAGTCGACGAGCTCCTTTGCAAGCTCTCTGTATGTCAGATAGCTGCCGTCGCCGTGCCTCTTCCAGCTGAGGAGGTTGACCTCGAAGATGTTGACGGGCTTGTCTATAAGCTTACCGCACTCAAGCCTTTTATTCTTGGGCGGAAGGTCGTAAACCACCGAACTGCGGTGGGCGGGCAGGGCGCTGCGGAAGGCGTAGGGATCGCACTTTACAAGCTCTCTCCCTTCAAAAGTGATAATTCTGAAGTTGTAGAGGTCGCCCTCGCGCGCGCAAGCCGAGACGAGTTCGAAGCTCTCGCCGTCCTCCATGCGAGTCATCCGTCCGGCGTCGCCGCCGTTGAGCATGAGTATGACTTCGGCCGCACGCGGAGCCCACACGCGGAACACATAGCCGCCGTCGCACTTATGGCAGCCGTATATTTCGTGAGCGGCACAGTTTATGCCGCCGTGAAAGTCTCGGATAGCGTCCTTAATGTTCATACCTATATTATTCTATCATATACAGGTTGAATTTTCAATAGCAAACGCCAAATTTTTTTCAAATCGGTAAAATTATTTTTATTTACGCCGCGCTGCGGCCGTCGGGATCATAGACTCGCACGCCGCAGATGAGGCCGTCCTTCAGGCAGACGACAAGGTTTTTGGCAACGCGCACGGCCATATCCGCCGAGGACGGGTCGCCTATAGCCACGCCGCCTTCGCCGTCGGCTGCCGTTCTGCGGATATTGCATCCGACGTAGATGGCGCCTTCAAATCTTCTGACGCCAGAAAAGGTCACGCTGCCCTCCATGGGCTCGGCGCTCATTCCGGCCGAGCAAACGCCCGTCGGGGAGAGGCGTCCCGTCAGCCCCTCTATCCTGCCCGTGAGGCCGTCGGCGAGCAGGCATAGATCGCCCTCTCCCAGCCACAATCGGCAGCCCTCTTTTACGGGCCGCGAGTTGGTCAACTCCCCCTCCGCGCTCCGTCCTATCACGTTGTCGGCGCACGGGCCGATGGATACAACAAACTCAAACATTTTCCGCTCTGCCGATCGTACCAATTATAATATATATGGTGATCGCAAACATTATCACATACATTATAAAGTATATCGGCCAAAAAATCAATTCAAAATTCTAAATTGTCGAAATTTGTACATAAATTATTATTTTTCAGGACAGTTGTATGTCTTGACATAGTTTTGTGAGTGTAATATAATTTTAGACATGAACAACATTGTATTGATAGGCATGCCCGGGTCGGGCAAGAGCACGGCGGGCGTATTGCTTGCAAAAAATATCGGCTACGGCTATATCGACAGCGACCTGACAATTCAGAGCGAGCGCAAGGCTCTGCTATCCGATATACTCTCTACCGAGGGCGTGGATGGCTTTATCGCCATCGAGGAGGACGTCAACGCGAGGCTGTGGGCCGAAAAGTGCGTCATTGCCACGGGCGGCAGTGTAATTTACGGCCCGAAGGCCATGAAGGCGCTCGCCGAAAGCGGGACAATAGTCTATCTGAAAGTCTGTCTCGAAGAGCTTGAAAGGCGGCTTGCGGGAAAGGACTTGTTCAGCCGAGGCGTTGTAATGAAGAAGCCGGGCGCCACTCTCGCCGAACTGTACGCCGAGCGCGTGCCCCTCTACGAAAAATACGCCCAAGTCACCGTCGACTGCAGCGGTCTTACCATAGATCGGACCGTCGACGAAATTATCCGCATTTTGAACTTATAAAGTCGCAAAAAAATCATAGGCCGAGGCCGCGCACATGATTGGTGCGCGGCCTCGGCAGTTTATATTTTTCTCTATGAAGGTATCAGTCCCGCGCCCTCTATGAGGGCAGCGCCCTCCTCGGAGTGCAGCCATTGCAAGAGCTTTTCCGTCTGTTCGCCTCTGTCCTTGGGCGTTGCGGCGACAATTTGAGTGACTATGGGATAGCTCGAGTCGGCTACCGTGCTCTCGTTGGGCAGTACGCCGTCTATTGCTATGGGGCGGGTGCCCTCGTATCGCTCGTCGTAGTTGCTGAGGAATGTAAAGCCTATTGCGCCCTTCACATTCCGGTAGGCGGTGGACTGTTCTACAAATGTAAAGTATGGCAATATGAACTCGGGGTGCGTCTCATAACAGGTTATACCCGTCCCGAGGTATTCGCGGAGCGCTTTCCCCGAATAGTTGAGCGCATTTGCGGCGTAGGCAAGTATTTTTTGGGGCCCGCCGCCCAACTCCGACCAATCTGTCACCTCTCCCGTGAATATGTTGACGAGCTGTTCTGTCGTCAGTTCTGTCACCGCGTTGTCCTCGTATGTGAACACCACGACGGCGTCGAGCGCGACGACCTCCACCGACATGGTTTGCTCGAGGTCATCCCTTTCGTAATATTCTCCGCGGATGATGGCTATGTCGCTTTCGCCCCGCTCTAAGAACAGCGACGGCGAGCGGTTGACCCTGAGATATCTTCCCTCTCCGCCGCCGTAATCGCCCTGCGCTCTTTTGTATATCTCTGTTTTTGGATATACCGAGGAGATTATCGAAGACACGAGCGGATAACACGACGTTTCGGTGACGATGTGCGGCGCGCCGTTCAGGTCGAACATGGGTGTGTTTTCTATGCCGTCGTCGGTGAACGGAATGTTGTCGTCTATATAGTTTCGCGAAAAACCCCTGTCGTCGACGGTAACGCAGTTTTCCCATATGACCACTCCGCCGAACGCGCCCAGCAACAGCGCCGTAGCAACGCCCACGGCCACCGCCGAGCGCAATATCCACTTGCGCACAGCGGGCTGCGTCACGCACCATGCCGCGACAAGTATGACAATGACGATGAGCAGGGGCAGCAGGCAGAAAACTATGCGCCAATCGACGCCGAAGAGCAGCATCATAAACAGCAGTACAACCGCGAGCAGTATCGCAACGATCGCAAAGAGCAGCTTTGCGGCGACCACAAAGATCTGACCCATTACTTTTGAAAACATAGCGCCCTCCTTACGATATCATGATATCATATGGAAGACGCATTTTCAATGAATGGAACATGCACAGGGCATGCACGCGGCGTGCATGCCCTGAAAATATTATTCTTCGGCTATGACGGCGGAGCTGTTGTATAGCACGCTTTTTGTCTGCAATCTCGTCCACCCGCCGCCGTTGGTCTTGTAGACGACGCAGGCTCTCCAATAGCCGTCCTTGGCGGGCGCCGAAAAATACAGGCGCTCGAAGATATTGAGGTCGTCGCAGGTGGCCGACTCTATCAAAGTCATTTGGGAAACGTCGTCGCAAACATCCTCGGAATAGTATAGACTGAGCGTTACCTCTACTCTGTCGTAGCCGATATTGAAGTTGTTGGTGGCCCGAGCCGAGATATTGCCGTCGTAGTCGCCCTGAATGTCGAGGCGGATATAGGTTGCGAAGCCCCTCCGCCTCTCTGCGGCCGTAAAAAAGCAGTCCGAGCAGATTATGCCGAACGTCACGCCGAAGCCTGTTGCTCCCGCCGCGAGCAGCGCGACAGCCGCAAAAAGCCCCTTGGCAAGGCGCTGCCTCCTATATCTGATTGCAAACGCTCCGCCCGTCAGCGCCGCGGCAAAAAAGATGACTGCCGCCACGGCGAGTGCGACGTTGCGCCAGTCGACCGTAATACCCAACGCGCTGTCGCCGTTTTCGACGGGGATATTTTCGATAAAAAAGAAAACGAGATCGGCTATTATGAGCAGGACGACAATTCCACCCGCTATCAGCCACGGCAGCAATGCTTTAATTTTAGAGGGCTTTGCCTCGGCGGCTGCGAAGGCCTGCCCGCCGTCGGTCGGGCTCTCGTCCGCACTCTCAGGCTTATTGCGCTCGCTGAGGCTGTCGAAGAGCAGTTCGTTGCGGTCGACGCCGTAGAAGTCGGCAATGCTTATAAGTATTTCGCCCTGCGGGATGCGTTCGCCCCTCTCGTAATTGGCGAGCGCGCGCGTGCTTATTCCTATTTTCTCGGCCGCCGCCTCGCGGGAAAGTCCCTTCAAGGCGCGCAGCTCTCTCAATCTGTCGGCTAACATATCATATCAATTATATCAGCGCCGCACAAAAAAATCAACATTCGCGCGCAAAAAAGGCCATTTATTATTTGCGAGAAAAAAATAATAAATTTTTTCAGACAAGTCGATTTTTGGCTTGACAATGCAATAAAAATGTTATATTATAAGAAAGCTTTTGAAAATCTTATGCACTCATGGCGGAATTGGCAGACGCGCAAGACTAAGGATCTTGTGGAGCGATCCATGCAGGTTCAACTCCTGT